>JAHDEE010000264.1 GCA_020629005.1 Chitinophagales bacterium | reverse complement strand
GACAGAAATAGAAGCCCTTAAAGGTGGTGCGAATTTCGTTTGCGTAGCACTAGATTTAAAGGTCCTCGCCCAGGTCATTTTGGGCTTTAAATAGATAAACGAGTCGTAAACTTACCACATTGTGGTATTGGTTATTATTTCGGTATCTGCTATCCACTGATGATCGAATCGGTGTGGCAGAATAGGCCATCCGTAATTGAGCGCCCATTCGAGGACTAAACATATAGGTAACCCCCGCCATCATATTGAGATCTATGTCTGCTGGAGGATCCGCGGTAAAATAGTTAATGTCCTCTATACCCTGAGTAAAATAGGCTGATTTGATCAATCTGTTGATAGAAAAACCTGCGCTGAACAACCACTTGGATTCATGGTAATTTACCGTCAAGGGAATCTCAATGTAATCCACTATGTACTTAAAATCGTTGACGTACTGATCTGAGTTGAACAAAACAGATGCGCTACCCTTTTGACTGTATAAAATCTCAATCTGGCCAGAAATTTTTTCATTAAACTTGATATCGCTGAAGACTCCGGCATTGAGCCCCAGTTTGTTATATCCAGCAACCAAATCACCGTCAATTTGACTAAAGTTACCCCCTGCTACCACACCGGCACTAAAGATTTGTGCGCTAAGACCAGCGCTGCACAGCAAGCAAATAAGAGCGAGAAATATATGCTTCATTTGGCTAAGAATTGACTAATTATTAATGGCTATGTTACGAAAATTATTGACAAATCGCTTCAGCTTGTCTACCTTTGGGCGCGCGTCATAAGAGCCTATAATATGATCAAATTTACCACAAGCACCCTCAAAAAAGTTGAAGCACTCTACAAGGAGATTGGATTCAAAGTACGATACGGGCAGGGTAACTTCCATGCCGGACATTGCATACTGGAGACCCAAAACATTGTAGTGGTAAACAAAATGTTTGATCCTGAAGCCAAGATACATTGTCTTCTCGACATATTGACAGAACTGGAAGTCGACGAGAGCAAATTTGATGAAACCATGGCAAAATTCTATCAAAAGATAATGACAGAGCGCGCACTGTTGAAAAGCGCCCAACAGTGACAGTTACATTCCTCGGAACCGGCACTTCGGTTGGCGTACCCATGATCGGCTGCGATTGCGCTGTGTGCCAATCCAATGATCCGCGAGATAAAAGACTGCGGACTTCCATATTGCTTCAAGAGGAGGATCGCTGCATTGTATTCGATGTAGGACCTGACTTCCGTCAACAGATGATCGCGGCAAAAGTGAAAAAACTGGATGCCGTGGTTTTCACCCATGCCCACAAAGACCACACTGCAGGCCTTGATGATATAAGACCCTTCTATTTCTACACACGCACTGGAATGCCTTTGTATCTCGAAGAGAAGGTGCGTAACACATTGACCGAGCAGTACCAATACATGTTTGTCAAAGACAAAACCTACACCGGCATCACCCCGGAGCTGGAGTTCAAATTGATCGACCTGGAACCCTTTACTGCTGCTGGCTTTGATCTAACCCCCATCCGACTGATGCATGGCCCGCTACCTGTACTTGGTTTTCGAATCGGCGATTTTTGCTATCTAACAGACACAAATCACATCCCGGAATCTGAGTATGCAAAGTTGAAAGGAGTCAAATGGCTGGTGTTGGATGCAGCGGTTCGTAAGACACATCCGTCTCATTTTAGTATAGACGAAGCACTACAAGAAATAGACCGGATTGCTCCCGAGCACACCTACTTAATCCACATGAGCCATAAGATTGGAAAGCATGAGGAAACAGAACAGGAATTGCCGGAAAATGTGCATTTGTCATACGACGGTCTTCGAATCGTGTGCCAGTAGGTTTTTTTGTACCTTTCGGCACCGCCTGGCCACGAAAAAAGCGCGAATTTCGTTTACGCTATTGTGCTATGGCACCTAAATTGAACCCATAAATTCATGTTGCAGTTACTACGTGCTCTGGCCCTGGCAATTTGCTTTGTCCTTTTGGCTGGTTCCCTGGTTGCTCAGGAGACCTATACATTGAGTGGATTCCTTCGGGACAAGGAAAGCGGCGAGACCTTAATTGGTGCCAATGTATACGTCAATGAGCTGAAGACAGGAACGGTTTCCAATACCTACGGATTTTATTCGCTTACCCTCGAAAAGGGCACTTATTCACTCTTCTATTCCTACGTCGGCTACGAACCTCAGTCCAAGCAAGTCATCCTCGACAAAGATATGGTCTTAGATGTACAGCTCGGCACCGGCATTGAGTTGGGTGAGGTGGTTATCACAGAAGAAAAAATCAAGATACGAGAGAATGTAGAACGTCCGCAAATGGGTGTAATTGACATCCCCATCAAGCAGATAAAAGAATTACCCGTTTTTCTCGGTGAACAAGATATCCTTAAGAGCATTCAATTGCTGCCTGGGGTGCAATCCGGAAGCGAAGCGACTGCTGCCTACTATGTGAGAGGAGGTGGAGCCGATCAAAACCTGGTGATTCTGGACGATGCTGTGGTTTACAACCCCTTCCACGCGGCTGGTTTCATGAGCATCTTCAACATGGATGCAATCAAAAACCTCAGCTTGTACAAAGGTGGATTCCCCGCTCAGTACGGTGGTCGCCTTAGCTCCATTCTGGACATATCACTGAAGGAAGGAAACAATCAAAAGTTTGAAGCCGAAGGTGGCATAGGGCAAATTACCAGTCGCCTAACCTTACAAGGACCCATTCAAAAGGGCAAATCCTCGTTTATGATCTCAGGTCGAGCATTTTACTACTTTTCGCTCATTCGCGCAATGGTACCTAAAAACCTGCGACAAGACATGCCCAACTACTATTTCTACGACCTCAATCCCAAGATAAATTTCCGGCTTGGCAAAAAGGACCGGATCTACCTAAGCGGATATTATGGAGATGATGTGATCAATTTCAAAAACGTAACCTCTACAGATACCACTGAGTACGACTTCCCTTGGGGAAACAAAACTGCAACCCTCAGATGGAACCATCTTTTCAGTCAAAAGCTTTTTGCCAATACATCACTGATCTACAGTGATTATGATTTCACGTTTAGATTTAGAGAAGGTAGCTACGCCTTCAAACTGGTAAATGGCATCAAAGACTATAGTGCAAAAATTGACTTCGATTACTTTCCTTCCGTATTGCATAAGGTCAAGTTTGGACTCAACTACACTCATCATAAATTCACTCCAATCACAGATGTAGAAGCCTTGGAACTCGACACACTGATTGCTGGCACACAGCGAGTTTACCGTGTTAATGAATTCGCGGCATATATCAATGATGAGTATACGGTTAATGACAAATTGGCTTTAAACCTTGGCTTGAGGTTTCCGGTATTCCTAAACGAAGACAAGCAATACTTTTCTGTGGAACCACGCGTGACTGCAAAGTACTCTTTGGATGACGATACTTCGGTTAAGGCTGGGTATACTGTAATGAACCAATACATTCACCTGCTATCATCTTCTACCGTTTCGGTTACACCCTTAGATCTCTGGGTGCCGAGCAGCAAGATTATCCGACCGCAAAACTCTCATCAGATTGCATTGGGGCTCTTTAAGAACTTCAAAGAAGACATGTACGAAAGCAATGTGGAAGTATACTACAAGACCATGGGAAACCAGATCGAGTACCGGGAGGGCGAGAGCCTCTTTGCAAGCGACACAGAGATCGATAGCCTATTGACCTTTGGTCGTGGATGGTCTTATGGTGCCGAGTTCTTTCTCAGAAAGCGATCGGGAAGGTTTAACGGATTTATCGCCTACACACTGGCGACTTCGCAGCGCAACTTTGGTGCTCTAAATAATGGAAGAGACTATCCGGCAAAATACGATCGCCGACATGATCTTAGCGTGGCAGTGAATTATGATTTCAATAGTAAATGGTCTTTCTCTGCTCTTTTCGTGTATGGTAGTGGCCACAATCTTACTCTTCCTGTAGGTCGATTCTACGTTCCTTACAGCGGTTGGGGACAGCAATACTCCTATTATTACGACTATGTTGAAAAGAACGGCTACAAAATGAAGGCCTTCAATCGTATGGATATAGGCATTAAATACAAAAAGGAGAAGGCTAAGTTCTCAGGAGAATGGCGCTTTGATATTTACAATGTATATAGTAGACGCAATCCCTACTTTGTGTACTTGTCTCAGGATCGGGATCGCGATTCCAATGCAAGTAAATACTATGCATTTCAGGTTTCCATTTTGCCGATGATCCCTTCTGTAAGCTACAATTTTAAATTCTAGAAATCCAACACAATCATGAAAAGAAGTTTGTTATACATCGGTTCTGTGTTGGTACTGCTGGTCTTTTGTATCTCTTGTGAGCAAAAGATCGAATTACCTCTGGACGAACATGAGGGGAAGTTGGTAGTACAGTGTATCCTGGAACCTGAAGTACCCCCACAAATATTTATCACCAAGAGCAGGGCATTGCTTGGCTTCAGCGCCGTAAATACGGTCGAGTTCGTTACTGACGCTATAGTCACTATTACTGTGGATGGCCAGGAACATGCTTTAGCGATGGAAAGTGGGTTTGAGGACTATTCCAGCTTTTCAGATTCGGATAGTTACTGGAATTATGAAGGCGATAGTTTACGTCTGTTCTATTATATAAACCACGATTTAGCCATCGTACATGGCAAGACTTATGAGCTTAATGTAAGCCATGATGGTGCACAAATATATGCTCAAACCACTGTTCCTGATCCGGCTCCGATTGATCATGTTCGACTGGACAGCACCGAGGTTTCCTATGAATGGGGCCAATCTTATATTGACGAGATTCTTGTAGTCGAATTCACGGACATTCCTGATCAGGAAAACTTCTATGTGATCGATACGCAGCTCGAAGAGACTGTACCTGTATTTGAGTCCATCTACGATCCAGTGACGGGAGAATGGATTGGAGAAGAAGTGGTGGATACAGTGACAGAACAACGAAATTCAGTTAAGTGGTGGAGCCTATTGTCTGATAGGAGCCTTGATGGTTCTACCCTCAGCATGAACTTCTACCCTCCGAGTCAATCCTCCTTTTGGCAATATCCGATCCCGGAAACAGACACCATCTCCATACGCTTGCGTTTGCGAACGGTAGATCCTGATCTTGGAAAATTTTACGAGTCACTGGACGATCAGGAATGGACAGAGGGCGACCCAAGTGTAGAACCGGTTCGCATTTGGAGTAATATTGAGGGAGGCCTTGGAATCTTCGGGAGTCTGGGAATTTCGGAACCTGTATATTTTGATCATATCATTTACAATGACTAAACAGTTACTCAAGCTAAGGGATTGAGAATCAATAACTGTCCATTTTGACTTGCTAGAAATGATTTATCCTTCGTTATTTTTCTCCACCAGCCAGCAAGGATGCTGTCAAAAAATGCCTCGTCTAAATCATTTCTGGCAGCGTCAAAATCAGACAGTTATTAATTCCCACTCCCTAAGGACGATTTTCTTTCATTTGACGGCGCTCAGTCTGACAATGTTCATTGTTTGTTCCTGCGACCAGAAGATCGATATTGATCTCAGCGAGTATGAAAATACTGTTGTTGTACAATGTATACTGCAGCCCGGCCAACAGGCTCAAGTGCTGCTTACTGCTACTCAACCACTGCTAGGTGAAAGTGAACAGCAGCAATCATTGGAGCTTGTGCTGGACGCCGAAGTAAGCATCCGTCATGAGAATGAAAAATATGAACTCCAGCACTCGGGAGTGCTGGATTACTTCCAAGGCTATACGCCAATCCCAGGAACCGACTATGATTTCGATCTCTCTTTCCAGGGCCTTATTTTCTACAAAGCAAATATTCCTATTATTCCGGGAGAGACCTATCGTCTCGAGATCAATCATCGGGGAAGGACTATTAAGGCTCAGACCAGGATTCCCGAACCCGTTCAAATTGACCGTCTGGAAATGGGAGAGTACCAACAAAATGAAGATGGCGAAGCGGAGGTGGTTCCCATAGCAGACATTTGGTTTACTGACCGAGCCTCCGAAGAAAACGCCTACATCTATGACGTTCATTTTGTTGCTGATCGACTCGTAGGGGAATACATCTATGAGTCCGGCACTTTCGGCGCTGTAGGTTATGAGTTTACCGATACGATAGCGACGCCGATCTACTGGAAGGTTTGGGAAGCCTTTAGAACTGATGATGGCTTGGATGGTGAACAACAAAGCATCAGGGTATGGCCTCCCTCCTACCTTAGTGGTGTTCCTACCAACGTGACAGACACAATGCATATAGAAACTTCCCTTGCAGTGGACATCCGTCTTTATACGGCGCATAGAGACCTTAAGCGTTATATGCAGTCACTAATGGATCAGCCCTGGGTACCGCAAACCCCTTTTGTCGAGCCCATAAGAATATGGTCAAACATTGAAGGGGCGAACGGCATCTTTACTTCAGTTGCTCTGAGTGATGTAAAAACTTTTGAGTATATGGTAGCGTACGAATAAAACTTGATTAGGTCAGTGCCTTACTCATTATTGGCAGGTAACGATTCGGGATTGAAGTGAGCTTGCGCCCAATTCGTAAGAATCCATTCTTAAGGTAAAAGGCTTCGGCATTTGGATCAGAATGCAGCAAGATAACATCGGCTCCTGCTTGCCTTATTTCCTCGATTGCTACATCAAGTAAGGCCTGTCCTATTCCTTTGCCTATATGTTCGGGATGTAGAAACATGTTGTCCAGATAGGCTAAAGAGGGTTGCAGTAAATAATGCGAATAAAAGCCCCGGACTTTGCCCTCAAAACTCAGCTTGACCACCTTGTGTTTTCGATTAGCAATGTATGCCCCTGTTACCATGACTTCATCCGCCCAGCGTTCCATTTGTTGCTTTGAATATCCCCAATGAGCTTTTGAAGCCCTCATCACCTTCGTGATCTCAGCTGCATCGCTTTGCACAGCTATTTGAAGCTCGAAAGAAGCCAATACATTTGCCATGGTATTTCTGGGAAAGATAGCTTTTTTTGATCAAGAGAGCTGCTCGGAACAGGGGAACAGGGGAACAGGGGAACAGGGTCTAAATATCTGCTTAATGATACTAAAGGTATCCCGGTCCGTGGCACCCTTCCCAATTTGTGGCGAAGAAGGGTGCAGCTGAGGTCCAAGTGATATTGGTGAAGCAACCAGGACGGTGTGAGAAGAGCTCGTCTCCACAATAGTGAAGTAACTTACCCTTATGATTCAGCCATCTCCGGACCGGGGGTCCCTTTAAAGTACATATCGAACATCTCAACAGCAATGCAATCTGGATTTGATCAATTGCTGTTCTATGCAGCTACTAGTTTGACCCAAATGAGAAAGGTCAGTTTGAGTACCGACAGGTATAGCTGTCTTTGTAAATAGATAGGTACTGAATTGGTGATGAAGTTGCCTAAGAATAGATCCCTTGCACCGCGATGTCGCAAATCCGACAAACACTTTTGCTTTCAGAATCAACCGCGATCAAATGCATATAACTATCATTCGATTGAACCATAGATAGCATACAGAAAGCTCTACGATTATGAGATTCTGAAAGAAGGGTAATTGAGAAAAGGTAAAGCGACCGAGAGGTGATTCAAAATAGCCCTGATGGCAGAGGAAATGCAGGTAGCAGGCAGGCGACTGAGTGTGCCACTGGTG
>JAHDEE010000263.1 GCA_020629005.1 Chitinophagales bacterium | reverse complement strand
TAAGCAAACAAAATGATTTGCATTTTTTTAATGTCTTGTGAGGCAACCAGTTACGATCAGTACTAATGGCCGAAATGGCCACAGCCGATCGGTGAGCCGGGAGGAATATCCGCAGCTTTAGGCAGACTTAGGTTTTCTGGATTAGAATTAGCCAGATCCCAAAGTCGCTTTAGATACAGCTGATGGGCCTCCTGGCTTCTTTTTTCCCCGGGCTTGACTTTATCGCCAGAACCTTTAATCATTTCTGCAGCTTCACTGAGGCAAATCGCAGATACTTGAGCATCTCCGGATTGATCAATTCCGATTGCAATTAGCTTGGCGAAGAGCAGCTTCTCCAGCATATGACGATACGCAACTTCAGACTGTGCGCCAATGTGTTGGCGAATCTTAGCCAGGTAATCCGTTAATCCCCATTTTCCATTGTCATTTCTTAGCAGACGACTTAGCCGCTGAGAATTCAGCAGTAGTGAAAGGCTGTGGGTAGCACTTGACTCAGCAGCGGCGAGCGCGTCAAATGCGGAGCCGGTATATCCCTTAAACGATTCGCGATTTCTGGGATAACCAAAGGCACTAGGCACCAGCTGATCTTGCATTTCCTTGTCAACCACCAGAAAGTCGGTATCCAGCGTTTTCAAAATGGCCTCAAGTGCGGCCTTTTGGGCTTTCACAGGCACCCAGGTATTGCTATACGATTGTTCAGATTCTTTAAGCGCATAATCAAAATACATCCCGCCAATAAGCTTCGCCGCTGCAGTGGTCTGATACCGGTGCATCAGATAGATCGGTACAAGTAGCTTTTCCAACTCCGAATAAGGCATTCCCTCAGGTAGCCTGTGTGGCCCAAAATCACCGAGCACCTTTGCTCGCAGTTCACAGATTCTCTCAAGCTCTGCTACCGCATCGGCACCATTATCCCAAAGGTGTGATTCAGGATGCAAACTTCCTGTTGATCTTGAATCCTGGTCGGTAATGTACTTGAAACCCAACTCTTTGTTTTCCTTCAACAGATCCAGCAGCTGTTGGCTCCCATCTTTTCCAGCAGCAAGCTCAGCATAACCGTACAAGATGGCTCTTTTGTCCCAATCTCCAATACCTACACCATAGGCATCAGAAAAATCCAATTTCCCATCCTCGCTCAATCGAATTATCGGATGCGGATAATCCATCACGGAGGCACGATCGTTCACCGACGCGGCAAAATTATGTGCGATGCCAAGTGTATGGCCAATCTCATGTGCAGCCAGCTGTCTCAGCCTGGCCAGTGCCATTTCGAGCATCCTCGGATCATCTTTATTCTCATCAAAATTGGCGATCATTCCTTGAGCTAAAAGGTAATCCTGTCTGACGCGCAAAGAACCCAGGGAAACATGGCCCTTTAGGATTTCTCCCGTTCTAGGATCACCAACAAAAGCTCCGTAAGACCAACCTCTGGTGCTACGATGCACCCACTGAATCATATTGTATCGCACATCTAAAGGATGTGCTCCTTCCGGTAAATCCTTGACAAAGAAGGCATTACTAAATCCAGCTGCCTCAAAAGCGTCACTCCACCACCTTGCTCCATCCATCAAAGCCGACTTCACCGGCTCCGGACAACCAGGATCAATATAGTATACAAGCGGCTCTACAGGATCTGAAATTTCCGCACCAGGATTCTTCTTTTCCAGTCGATGTCTAAAGATGTAACGTTTCTCAAGTGAACTTTCGATAGGAGCGGCATAATCATAGTAGCTATCGTAGAAAAATCCGCAAGCCGGCAGGAATTCCCTGACTTCATAATTCGCATCTGGCAATTGCACAAAAGAGTGATGTTGACGGACAGTGACCAGATCCCCTTCAGGACTTACGCTGCGGATGTATCTACCTGTAGCATTTCCCGAAAATGTAAGAAGCGCCTCCATTTCCGTGTTCTGTGGAAAACTATACAGCTCTTCCTTGTAAATGGCGCTTCGCTGCGCATCAACCCGATAGGAGCCTTGATCTGTGTCTGCAAGCGTTTCAGCCACACCATGTGCGTCTCGGAGCAGAAATGCCGAGAGATCAATATTGTGCACTTCGGCCTCAGTTCCCTGAATCTCAAAACCCCAAAGCACCGACTTTGCGAATGCCTCTTCAACAGCCTTCCGCTCAGCAGCATTTTCGCTATCTGCCCGATAATATTGATTATCCTCAATCAAGAGCAATTTATTGCCGGAGCGGTAAAACGATACAACATGCTGACCGCCCAATTGCCCTCTATCAAGACCGATGTCATTTGAACCCACACCCGCAGCCAGACTAGAAGTATAAAGAAATGCCTCACCAATACGGGATTCAGGAACCTTCATCAGCACTTGTCCTGTACTGTCAATCCAACTGATATCCCAAAAACCCTGCATTTCCTGACCATCACAGAACAGCCAACACAAGAAAAAGAGGCCTATACTCGATACTGTTTTACTACACATAATCAATTGATTTTTGCATTGCAGCCTAAAGATACCTATTTCCGCTTTCTTAAATGCGGAGCCAAACATGCTGAGCGAAACTTCAATGTTTAAGATTAGGAGCGAAACCATGAGCGGCGCGTTCTGTTGTTCCCGCTATCCGTTTCAACTCAGGCACTTTTCGCGGCTGCTGGTATCCCAGTGGCGGGTCTCCTTAAGGGAGCCCCGCCACTGGGCACCATCAGTCCGCTCACAGCACCTTCGTTTTCACTACTATCGGGGCTATATTGACACAGCCCTTCCCGCGGCAACAATATTTTATGGAAGGCTAGCTCGGCTTCATAGGCACCACAAAATGCATGTTTTCCTGCCAATTATTTGTGGAAATTCTTTGATAGCCGACTCTTTTATGTGTAAGCTACTTTCTGATAGTAAATTTTAGACAATTTCTGTTCTTAAAGAAACTCAACTCTTTGGAAGTTAATAATTTCGTCGAAAATCATTTTACAGATGGTTGACATTCAGTGTAATAGCGATGAGGTTTGGTTCTGCTTTGCCTAAAATGCTGTCCTTATGCATTGTTATGATTGAACAATGATTGCCATGTCTGTTTTGACTTCTGCAATTCGATGCGTAGTTTAGGATAGAAAAGGGCTGTGTTTCGATTTTTTAACCAGAGTCTACGGGGACTCTATTCTTAATTAATGTAAACATTATGAAATTGCAATTATGTATTGCGTTCTTGTTGTTGTTAGGTACTGGCGTATACGGCCAATCTGCATCAACAGAACTCGCTAACTACATCCGCTCAGGAGATGTGGAGCGCCTGGAGGCGGCCTATTCTCCTGCTGGCTTTGCCGGTGTGGATGAAGTTTCTGGTTTGCGCCCACTAACATTAGCCTGCAAAAATGCTGCTATGCCTGCCATCGAGTTTTTGCTCGAACGACAAGTATACTATGAAGGAAAACCCTTCGTGGAATATGGGGAATTGACGCCAATGATGATGGCTATAGATAATGGTCATCCGGAAGTTGTTCAGCTGCTTATTGACAAGGGTGGCTGTCTGGCTTGGGGAAACTGGCTTGGTAAATCCTACCTGTTTCATGCTCTTGACAGAAAGGCGGACCAATCGATAGTTGATGTGCTACTCAGGAATGGAGCAAAGATGGAACTTGCTAAGACAGAAATGCAGCAGGTGTCAAAAGATCCTGAGATCAATGCGCTCGCTCGAAACCTGACAGATGATATGAAGGAGCAGATTGGATTTACGAATCGATACCAGGAAATCGATGTGTACAATCTCCATATTATCATCGCAGAAATGCTGACAAATCTAAAAGTAAAGTACAAAGAGAAACCACGAGCAGAAATAACACGAGGAGAGAATGGTATTTACCAATATCGATATAAGAAACTCTCCAAAATCCTGCAAGCAGAACAACTAGCCAAGCTGGATCACTAGACCTACTCTTCTCTCTGTCTTAAATTCAGGTTTTCGAAAAGAGAACCTGCATTTGGTGATCTTCTCAAAGGATCACGAACAAAATGCTATCAAACAATGAAAAATATACTAAGACTATCTTTGGGGATAGTCCTGCTCATTCTGTGTCAGAATGGCCTGCAGGCTTATCCGCCTATTATTCCAGGGGATGATCCATGTACCGCTCCTGCCGCCAGCAATCTGGATTGCGTGCAAGGTACATTTGCCGATTATACCCAGTCAACCCTGGGCCCACCCTCGGGTTGCACCAACTCCTCCACCTCAAATGGTGGATATGCAACTGCCAATGTCTGTGAAGATGCCTGGTTTACAGTTACAATGCCAACCGATGGGGTGCTTTCCCTCGAAGCCGATTATCTTGGCGGTGGAAGCTCCGACTTTTCAATGGCTGTATATTCAACATCTGGCACCTGTGCCGATGCTGACCTTACACAAGTGGCCTGTGACGGGGATGGAGGTTTTCCCGGTACTTTTGTACCATATATTGAAATCAATGACATCTCTCTTGCTGGACAAACGCTCTATGTACGCGTTTGGGACTGGAATTGTAACACAGATGGAACAATATTCAAAATTAATATGGCTGTAGAGCCGCTCCTTTTGAATGCCGATCTCGGAACTATTAACCTCGATTGTACGGAGAAAATTCGCTTTTTCGATAGTGGTGGAGAGGGCAACAATGATGCTCCTGCAACCGGCTATCAAAGCAATGAAAACTATACCGTTACGTTCTGCGCTCCGGCTGGGCAAAATGCAAGGATCCAGTTCCTTAACGTGATGAATAGTACCTCTTCAAGTACAGTCTTCACACCGAATGGTGACGGTTCTCACGCACTGGATGTCGACGCTGGAGGTATTCCTGATGGAAATTTAGCGGACTATTTGACTTTCTATGATGGAACTTCTAATGCAGATGATGTCATTGGCGTATACACTGGAGAGACACAGAGTTATCCTTCTCCGGGTGTAATTGTGTCTAGTGGACAATGCCTTACTGTCAATTTTACTTCTGATTCTCATATTCAGGAAGAAGGCTGGTCTGCTATCGTAGATTGTACACCTGATCCAACGCCTGAAACGCAGATTGCGATTGACTGTGCAGCAGGAGATACCTTCTCTGACGACAACTACAATTTTCCTGCAGGTGGTACATTGCAACCCAACGATCAATATATTGTGACCTATTGTCCCGATGATCCGCTCTATTGCGCTTTTGCGGGCAATTTCGTGGGTACACTGGCCTTGTCACTGAATAGAAATGCCGATTATCTCTACGTTTACAACGGCACAGACGACACATCTTCTCCAATTGCCATCTTCTCCGGGTCGGTTGGCAATACGAGCGATATGACTGGAATCACCGCTTTCGAAGACTGGGATCCGGCTAATACGGGCGGCTGCCTTACCTTTAAGTTAGTCACCCCTGACCCCTGCAATTATCCCAACTGGGATCCTGCTGTCACTGGATTCGATATTCCCATTGAATGCGTGGAGTGCGACCTCGGTGATGGTGGTGGAACCGACTGTGCAACTGCGACAGAAATTGACGCGAATGGTTTCTGGGCAGGAACTAATATCAACGATACTGGAGACGGTTATCATCCCACATACAACCCTACCGGTGGAGATCTGAGCGAAACTGCTGGCCAGTATACCAGCAACTGCGGCAGCGGACAAATTACCAGACTAGAAAATACGATATGGTATCACTTCGTAACTCCTGAACTTTGCGATGATTTGAATCCGGTTTTAGCCATGAATTATGTCTCCTGTCAAAATACTGGATCCATAGATAATGGGGTTCAGTTTGTACTCTGGGAAGGTATTGTCGGAGATGGGGTTGCGGGAGTGAAATCTTGTGAAGATCCTGGACTAGGTTGGGATAATAATGCTACTCCGGGTGTTGAAAGTGCAAATACTGGCGATTTCGATATGGTAGCCTGCGAGGATATTCTTTTTGCTGGTTCCAGTATCTCTGTTACAGGTTTGTCCTCAAATACGGAGTACTTTATCATGGTGGACGGCTTTACCGGGCAGCATTGCTTCTTCGATTTGTATGTGGATATTTTCCCGGCCTCGATTGCCAATTCAGTGCTTGCTCCTGATCCTATTGAGTTTTGCAGCGGCTCCGCAGATGTGGCCACGCTCACTGTAGACGCTCTTGCAGAGGTTGAGTTCCTTTATGACCCAACACCTTATGCTTCAGTTGCAGACGCAAACACTGCTGGACCATTAGCGGCAAATGTGGAAAATGCTTATGTGAACTTGTCCGGTGGTGGCACAGTTCTCGGAGTGGCTGCACCTCAAGAGCCTGTAGCACCAGCAACCACCACAACGGCTACAATTCGAGTAAGCGGGACAAGCTTCCCTGTCAATACTACATGTGCTCCCAGGGTTTACAATGTCTATGCATTGGCAGATCGTACACCATTGGACAATGACGTGCCGCCAGCTTATGACGGCAATCCGGTGTGCTACCCTTTTGAAGTAATACCAGTAACTATCTATCCCATTCCGGAAATTACTGTAAGTGGCGATTGTGAACTGACTTTCAGTGCCAATTGCCAGGGTAATGGTACGCTAAACGATCTTACGCTCATCGTGGATGGAACGACCATCGCTGATGGGTCTGAGGGTACACCGATTGACTTCAATGGCACTAATGCCACGGGCGATGTGATAGCCTACGAAGCCTACTCAGAGCTAATGCCAGCAGCTTTGCAAGCGACATGCAAGGCCACAGGAAGTCAGGCGCTTGTTGCATGTGCTGCAGTTGCAGGATGTACACCGCCCGATATTTCTACAACCACCGTTGCTCAAATTTGTGATGCAGCTGGAACGGGAACACCGAACTCTTTTGATCTAAGCACCATAGCGCTAGCTGGACAAGGGACTGCAACAATCACTTACCACACCGCCGCAGGAGCCACCGCTGGTGATGCCAATGATATTACTGCTGCACCTGTCGTTTCCCCTGGTGTCTCGACCATCTACTACATTTTAGCAACCGATGATAATGGCACAGCAGGAGATCCAAGTGATGATTGTACCAATGAAATACCTTTCCTTGTTACAGTAGACACTACTCCTCCAATGATTACCTGCCCAGACAACTATACTTTAGCTGAATGTGAAGCCGTGCCTGCAGCCGCAGCAGATCTTGCCGCTTTGAACGATTCAATAATGCGCACCTGTCTCGCAGATGTTGATATGGATTTCGGTTCGACCTCCGGTCAGTTTACATTTGCGACAAATGCTGATGGAGATATTACAAATACCAATTCTAATCTCACCAGTACCCAAACCTTTGATTACTTTGATATTGCCAATGGTGCAGTTGGAACAGATGGTACAGATGATGTGACTATCACTGTGGAGCAGATTCCATCCACTGATCCTTACGGCGGAATTGTGTTGGACCCTATTCCCGCCACTAATACTGTAGATGTCGGTCAATCCTCAAGCGGAATTGTGAACAATGATCGCTTCAATCAAACTGCGACCACTGATTGGTCTACAGGTGATGTCCGTTGCGTCAGAATTACCGTCGAGATAGATCCATTGATTAAAATTGATGCAGAAGATTTCAGTGTGCGATTTAATAGTACTAATACTTGTGGAGAGATTTATGAATCGATGGCACTGCAATTCCTGGATGCAGGTGGATCAACTTTTAGCAACATCGAATATGCTGGCTTTTGGTCCAGCCCACCTTCTGGGGTGCCAGGAGGTAG
>JAHDEE010000262.1:2216-7720 GCA_020629005.1 Chitinophagales bacterium | reverse complement strand
CTAGTTACTATCTGTAGCAAATGTCGCAGTAACTGCCCGCTCTGTTCCTTGATCATTCCATGTACCGGACATAAAGCCGGAAAAAATCGGACTATCGCTATACACATAAAAGGCATCGAATTCGAATTCACCAGTATCGAAATCCCATCCAAAAGTTTCATTCTCGATTCCTTCTACAAAGGCAGTCGCAGTAAAATCACCGATTCCACCAAGCGTACAACCGACGATAGCTATGTCATAGTCATCTTCAATGGATCTGATGTATCTCGAAGAGCCAGTATCCACATATTCAGCATCCAGGTAAATATATTGATCACCATCAATATTGATTGAGATGAAATTCTCCAAGGGAGCACCGCAGGTATTGATGGCACCGACTGACTGTAATCCGGCGGGAGAGGATAGGGTAATTGTTGCTCCCTGATTCATATTGTCTAAATTGATTCCAGTTACCTGAATCGAAGTGGTGAATGGGCAAATGGCAAAGCTGAAATTGAAGTCGGGCGAGTCGATATAGTGATAGACACTTCGTCCATTGAACTCTACAAGAATGACTCCCTCGTCAATAATATTTGAACCACAAATCAATGATCCGGTCAAAGTTACAGCATTGGTGAGCGTGCCACCTACTGTGACAATCCCAAGATCGGTGTCTTGATTAAAGGGTCCGATCTCAAGGGCATCCAATGGAGTAGCACAAGGTGTCATTGGCTCCATTACCAAAGGCTCTCCTATCGGAACAAAGCCTGAAAGCTGCCCATTTTCATCCGTGTAGGCACCTACAGCACCAGCAAAAATCGAGTCTGTCTGAGCCACAAATTCGCTAGGTGTAAATGTGACCAATGTGTTGGCCAGAGGCAGGTTGTTTTCATCATGCAAGGTGACTTCAAAGTATACGACCTCTGAGGGAACATCACAATTCCAGAGCGAAAAGTGACTGACTTCGCCGACATAGTGGGTATCCTCTAAATACGCGATAGATTCTTCCTGCCAAAGCCCTGAGGATTCATTGTAGGACCAAAGTGGAATTTCCTCGGGAGCTAAATTTAGCAATTCACCAGGAAGTGGCATGCTCAGCTGTGCCTTGCTTCCATCAGCCAGATTGAGCGGCTCACCTATTGCAGATTCCAATTCAAGAGCCAGCATACCATAGGTCTGTAGGGCCTGTATCTGGCCTTCAACATCAAGGCCCAAAAGGTTTCCTGGCATTTGGTCTAAGACTCTAATGTTAGTCGGATTCAGATAGCCTGCGGCAATGTAGACTGTACCTTCATACAAACTACCGTCCTCATAAGCTATGCTCGAGGGAGGAAAGTCCACAGAGACTTCGTAGGAGCCTAAGCTATACGTTCCTCCCTCTGCAGCATCAAATTCAGGGCTAAAGACTTTGTTGAGTAGCTGTATTTTTACAACTGATTGCTGACCTTCTTTGGGAAAAAAAAGGCGGCTGCCCTTAAAATACCCGGGCTTGGAAACACTGACGAGTGTTCCTCGCGCGTTCATGGCTTCGTCTTCAAAAAAGAAGTGTCCGTAGGTGTCGGTTGTGGTTGTGGTACTTCCCAAAGTGACCGTTACATCGGCAAGCGGGTTAGAACCAGGATCTACTACCAAGCCACGCACTCCAGCGCTTACGTTGTCTGTACCCAATAGCTGTCCGGTTAAACTGGGATCTGGATTTGATTGACTAATGTCAATGATATCTTCGTCTTTGCGGCAGGATGCCAAGAGCATCAGAATTGCCAGACAAAAAATTATTTGATTCTTCATTTTCTAGGTTTTCGGTTTAGGATTTAGGGTTTAGGGTTTAGGGTTAAAGGCTCAATAGCCATTTTCGACAAGAATGATTTGCTGGCCTAACCCGGGTTGAATGACATCGGCCTACAAAACATTCATGGTTCTACCTGCCTAACCAGCCTTAGGGGGAAAACGCTGCATGGGGGGGGGGATTTTTTTTGATGACTGATTACAGATGACTGGTGACTGATGTTTTTTTTAAGCACAAAAGGGCAGCAGGTCTAAAGATATTTTCTAGACACACTTAACTGAACACTACCAAATTGTCAAGACACACATAGCTGAGCACACCAGTCTGCACAGCATGGCTGCAAGAGCAGTTGTTGCGCGATGGAGCGGCCTTGATGCATAGCCCTGATGGCAATGGAAATGCAGGTACGCTACAGGCGACTGAGCGCCCGCTAGCTGAGGCTCCAATAAGAGACACAGCTAGCGGTGCAGCGAAGCGACTGTAGGGTGCCTGCATTGCAATGGACAGCAGGACGGGTATTGCCACGACCGAAGCTGCTGAGCTCCTAATTAAATAATGTGATTCTTTTATGACTGGCACAATAGCAAAAGGGCAAATCCTGATGAGTAGCGAAGGAGCATCACCTCCTCACTTACTATTTCGTGTGCGCTGACTGAATCGGCAAAAGAGCTTAAAAAGAGCATTAAGATTACTAACTTCAACTTTGTGAAATTCATGCTGCAGGTGTTACGAGTTGAACAATTGGGTTTTACCGTTCACCAAGATGCAAGCAATTTCGAATCAATACAGCTGGCAAACGAGGGAGGGTTGAAAGGCCTGACAATGGGTTTACTGTCGAGGGTGAATTTTGCCATAAAAGTCCGAAAATCATGAAAGAGAGAGTCAATGGTACAAGCCTGGAAATTTTCCGAATAGTTCTGGGCTTGACTGTCTTTGCGGAGGCAATACGGTACTTGATAGAGTTGAAGGAAAATCACGTAGAGCCTGATTTCTTGTTCAAATTCCCCCTGTTTTCCTTCGTTGGCAGGATGCCCGAACAAATCATGCAAGGTCTGTTAATTCTGCTGTGTATCTCCAGCATCGGCATAGTGCTCAAGAAATTCTACAAGGCCAGCCTCTTGATGTCCTTGATCATTTACACCTATTTTTTTCTGCTGGAACTGAGTCTGTTTAATAATCACTACTATCTGATTATCCTTCTGCTTGGCCTGATGCTTCTGATACCTCAAGAAGGAGGGCTTTCCAAGCTCAAGTCAGGAATCGTTCCGAGCGTACCCAGGTGGGGTATTTGCTTAGTACAGTTTCAACTCTTTATTGTCTATTTTTTTGGTGGCCTTGCTAAAGTAAATAGTGATTGGTTGCGGGGTGATGTGATGCGAGCGGTGTTCACAGCCGATCCTTCCTATCTGCCATCTTTTTTACCGCTATCCATCGATCAGGCAAGTACCTTTTACACCTTTGGTGGACTGTTCTTTGACTTGTTGGTGGTGCCGCTGCTTCTATATAAGCGGACTCGAATTCCTGCGGCACTGGCGGCGATATTCTTTCATGGGAGTAATGCTGTGAGTCTGGACATCGGTGTTTTTCCCTACTTTATGATCGGAGCATTGATATTGTTTTGGACCGGTGATGAATGTCTGGGCATCTTAAAAAAGATCAAGGTACTGCCATCGAAGCTACAGTTTAGTTACCCTGAAAAGAGCTCAATGGAGATGAGACCTGGCCTTCAGGCTTTTCTGGCAGTTTACTTAGTCATTCAATTGCTCCTGCCAGTACGGCATTATTTCTTGCCTGGAAATGTAGACTGGAATGGGCAAGGCAAAATTCTGGCCTGGAGAATGAAAATGCCGCATAAAGCAGCGGCAAAAATCCAGATACATACCTTTGACAAAGCGACAGGGAAACAGCTGTTTCCCAAGGTAAAGCTGAATGACCATCAAGTCAATGCTTTGATCTACCTTCCTAACATTATGCCGCAGTTTATTGATCAACTTGCCGGAGCAATAAAAAACAAGCGGAAGGAGCAGCTACGTTTCGAAACTACAGTCATGGTAAGTATGAATGGCAGATCACCCCAAAAGGTGTATAACCAAGATTTCGAGCTAGGGGAAGTGAGCTATAGCTTGTTTGGGCGAAACAGCTGGATAAACCCCTTGCAGGCGCGTTAGTATACATAAATCGGGTTGCGAGCCCAGGGATGTTAAGTACTCACAAGCTGCCAATCAGGGTGCTTCAAAAGAGATATTGTGTCGCTTTACTGACCAGCCCTCAACATCATAAAGGAGTTAATTGGGAAATAGCCACACGCAGATATTTGAATTGCTTTTGGCTTTCTCTATATTACACGCCAGAAAAGAATTCATAGCAGGGAATTGCAAGTTAAAAACATGCCGCTAAACACAAGACGTATGTTTTTTCTAAACTAAACAATCCAGACTATGAAAACCAAATTTTTACCTAATGCTAGTAGCATCTTAGCAATGCTGCTGTTGTGTTTTTTATTTGCTCTTTTGCCTAACGCGATATCTGCTTGTGATGCCTCGTGGAGTATGAGTCCCGCTGTAGTGGAGCTGGGAAATGGAGATTACCAGACTGACACACAGATCTGTGTAGGTAGTGGAGGTTCCGCGACTGGTATTACTATGACATTTCCTGCAGGATTTGTTGTACAATCCTTTAGCCCTCCGACCTTGGTAGGAACCAATACTGCCACTGGTAGTTCGTCGGGAAACATTGTTACTTACTCGTATCCCGGCGGTGGTCCGGGTTCGGGCGACTATTTTGTTGATGCGGATCTCAATACCTGTTTTGATGTCACAGTAATCCTAACTCCGGATGTCGTTGGTCCTTTCGGCGTCAGTGTCGAGGGAATCAACTGTGTGGGTTGCGGGGCAACTTGTAATAGTGGTGGAAACACGGGTACAGCCAACTATTCTGTTCTACTGAATCTAGGCTGTGGTGCTACATTTACCGATGGCCCAACTAACTACCCAAACGATGTTATTTTTCAGTATCTTGCCTGCCCAGATACTCCCGGCGATCAGGTAACAGTCGATTTTTCAGTCTTTGAGACAGAGTCCAGCTATGATTTTGTGCGCATCTGGGATGGAACCACAAATACAGACCCAGCAGATTATACTTTCTCAGGTAACCCTAGTCCTTTACCCAGCGTTACCTCAACTGATCCTTCTGGCTGCTTGTTTATTGAATTTGACTCCGATGGCTCAGTAACGGAAGTAGGGTATGAAGGGTCCATTAGCTGTGCTTCTGGACCAGGTTGTCCGGATCTGAGTGTGGTAGTAGCTGCCTCAATAGTCATTACTTCCGAAAGTACCTGTAGCACTTTCGGCGGCACAGCCGGCGAAGATGGCGGCGGTGTCTTGACAGCGCCGACGTCCAACTGTCCGACAGGCTCGACCCTTGAATACTCTGTCGATGGCGGCGCATTTTCCACCCCTGTTCCAACCTACGCTCAAACAACTTCTCGGTCGATTACCACTCGTTGTTCCTGTGATAATGACGCCAGCATAAATAGCACGCCATCTCCTGCAGTGGTAACAACACCGGGCGCTTGTCCTGACTGTCCTGACCTAAGTACAGTAGTGGCAGCATCCATTGTGATTACTTCTGAAAGTACCTGCAGTACCTTTGGTGGTTCAGCCGGTGAAGATGGCGGAGGTGTACTGACAGCGCCGACGTCCAACTGTCCGACAGGCTCGACCCTTGAATACTCTGTCGA
>JAHDEE010000262.1:0-2116 GCA_020629005.1 Chitinophagales bacterium | reverse complement strand
CACGCCATCTCCTGCAGTGGTAACAACACCGGGCGCTTGTCCTGACTGTCCTGACTTGAGTAGTGTAGTCGTTGCCAGAATTACTATTGCTTCAGAAAGCACTTGTAGTACCTATGCTGGAGTCGCGGGCGAAGATGGTGGTGGTGTATTAACACCAGCAGTATCAAATTGTCCTACAGGATCAACACTTCAATACTCCGTGGACGGCGGTGCCTACACCGCTACTGCACCAGTCTACAATCAAACAGTCTCGCAGTCAATCACGACACGCTGTTCTTGTGACACTGATGCCAATGTTAATAGCACAGAATCTGCTCCAATAGTGACAACACCTGGAGCATGCCCTATCTGTCCAGATCTATCTACGGTCGTAGCACCAGATGCAGTGATCGCTTCAGAAAGCGCATGCTTCTTGTTTGGTGCTGGCGCAGGCTCCGATGGAGGCGGTGTACTGGCTCCCCCAAGTACTCCGTGTCCGGCTGGATCGCAGGTGTTGTATTCAGTAGATGGAGGAGCCTACTCAAGCACGCTTCCCTCCTATATTCAAACGAGCTCAATTTCAGTCACTACCATCTGCAGCTGCATCGCTGATCCTGCAGTGGAGAGTATTGCATCAACTGGCATTGTGACAACTCCAGGGGCTTGTCCTGCACCAGCGGCTATGAGCTGCGGGCTTACTTTTAGTAGTCCACTTTGCACAGGGGATTCTCAAGGTAGTATCACCGTGACCTTAGCTGGTGGCGCGCCACCATATTCTGCCGAACTCTTTGATGCCAGCACTGCTTCGCTTGGTTTTGCGGCCGTAGCTACGGGCATTAATATAGATGTTTTTGCTGGATTGACGGCTGGAGACTATGAGGTGGTAGTCACAGATAACCTTGGTTCAACTTGCATAAACAATGTCACCCTCACTGATCCACCAATGTTTGTATCTGTTGGGGGGGATGTCAATACCACAGAGGGATCTGTAGGCTCGATCCTACCGGTTTACTACAATTCTCATAGCTTCAGTATTGGAGGAGGAACCCCACCGTATAGCTATGACTTTGACCGTTCAGGTTATGTCCGTTATCAAGTGGGAGAATCTGCTATTCCAGGTTATGATGAAACAATCAACATCATTTATGCCGACGATGCGGAATGGAGTTTCACCATCACGGATGCAAACGGATGTGTAGTAGATACGCCCACCGTTTTTACGAATGACGATGGAAATGGAGCAGGGACTGGTTCAATTTCCTCTGAAGGAAATATTCTTGATATCGATGAGGTTGTGATTACACCGGAGTCGTATTCTTCTTACACTGCTGGATCACAGCTTGGAGATGGTACGATTACGCTGACCATGGCTGGTTGTAATGGAGGGCCGTATACTTATGAATGGTCAGGACCAGGAGTAGCAGGTGTAGACTATTGCGTGGGGTGTCAAAACCAAACAGCTGTAGAATCCGGTCATTATGAAGTCGTGGTTACCTGTGCTGATGGACAAAGTACACAGGGAAGCTACTGGGTTCCATTGGATCGAAGGAGTGGGCGACTCAAATCCGCTACAGGTGATTCGCAGTTTGAGGTCTCAGCCTTCCCTAACCCGATGCAGGCCTCCACAACTATAGAATTTATTCCGAAGACAGAGGGTGATTTTGATGTGCTATTGTTTGCTGCTGATGGCCGGATTGTCATGACTGAAGAAGTGAAGGTGGCTAACAAAGATGCTACCTATTCGCTTGATTTGAATCGTAAGCAGTTGGGATTGCCAGTGGGTATTTATTCCTTAGCCATCCGAGATTCTAATGGAAATCAGGAAAGCATGCAACTTGTGATTATGGATTAAAATCACCTTGCGGAGTCGTTTTCTGATCCGCAATTGATTAGAATTAGTATTTACATTACAGATATTCGAGCCAGATGTATAACCAATACATCTGGCTCTTTTTTTGTCCTCTACTTCAGACTGGGGAATGTGTGAGTGGGAGCACATGAGGAGCGTTCGATTTGAGTCTTGCGTTTTGAGTCAAACAATTACCTTGCTCCTTGATCCGATTTCCTTGCTCCTGCATCGCATGAGGGATAGAAGCGGTATGAGCCGCCGGGCAGGACGACTGAGGCATGACTGATG
>JAHDEE010000261.1 GCA_020629005.1 Chitinophagales bacterium | reverse complement strand
GAGCAAAGAGCAAGGACCAGGAGTAAAGGACCCAAAACTCAAAACTCTAAACCATCTCCTTCAACTTCACCATCACCCCGTCACCCGGTTTCATCGTAATGGCAAGCACCGGTTTGATCGGATCGTTGATGAGTTCCATATCTACACGGGCGGCAAGCAGACTGTTAATCAGGATCATCTCGGTCATCGCGAAATTGTTACCGATACACACTCTCGGACCACCACCAAAGGGCAAGTAGAAAAAGCGATTCAGGCCTTTGAGTTCAAAGTCTCGGAAGCGATCAGGATCGAACTGGAGCGGGCGGTCCCAGTATTTAGAATTGCGATGCAGTCCGGCGATATTCACGCCTATGTTTTGGCCTTTGGGTATCACATAACCATCGAAATGATCCTCTGCGAGGGCACGACGACCAACCATGCAAACAGGTGGGTACAAACGCATCCCTTCTTTGGCTACACAATCGGAATAGGTTAATTGGCGCATGCCTTCAAAACTTATGGGACCTTGACGCATTACTTGGTAAGCCTCTTCTCTTAACCTGGAAAGTTGCTCTGGATATTGCAGCAGCAAGTACCAGGTCCAGGAAAGTGCATTCACAGTTGTCTCATGACCAGCCACGAAAAGGGTCATCAGTTCGGAACGTACTTCCTGCATGCTCATACCATCACCTGTCTCTTCATAACGAGCATCAAGAAGCAACTGCAACAAGTCGGTATATTCACCCTTGCTTGCCTTGCGCCTTTCTATCAAGCCATCGACGATATCGTTAAGCACCTGAATCGATTCTTTGGTTTTGGCAGATAAGCGGGAATTGAGAAATTTTGGAAAGTAAAATTTGCCCAATGATTTCTTGCTCATCACAAAATTGAGGTGATTGAGATGATCATAAATTTTCTTGATGTCATCGGAATCAATGTCGCTAGTGAACAAGGCCCGCGCAACGATCTCGATGGTAAGGCTAGCCATCTCCTCGGTCAAGTTAATGCTGGATCCTAGCTTACCTTTCCAACGTGCTAGCATCTTATCCGTACTGGACAAAACTATATTGACCAGATTGCTTAGTGTTTTGCGATGAAAGGCCGGTTGAATCAATGTTCGTTTCTTCCGCCAATCCGGCCCATCATTGGTAATAAGTCCTTTGCCGATCAAAATCTCCAGCGCTTCATAGCCCTCGTCCTTGTTGTAGTTGTTGTGATTCTTTTGAAGTATGTGCTGAACAATCTCTGGTGAGTTTGCGAAGTAGAACTCCTTGCCTAAAAAGCTGAGGATATAGAGATCTTCGTTATTTTCGGATAGGGCACAAATCGCTTCAAACGGATTTGCAAGTCCGGCAGCTACAGAGAAGCTTCCTACTTTCTTAGGACGCTTAAGTTCGATGTCATTCATTAAGTTCTGTTTTGTTTAGTCCAATAGCGCTTAGCATACACTTGCCAAAGCTAAGCAATAGCCGGCTGCACATTTCTGCCGATAATGCCCTATATTATAAAAACTCCCAGTACTATGCAAACAAAGTTCATCCCGCTCATTTGCCTGCTTTTCAGCCTGGAAGTTCAGGCGCAATTTAGCCTTGCACAAGTCATAGAGCCAACGCATTCGGATAAGGAAAATTTTAAGTACCAGGACTATGTAGACCTGAATGGTGATGGGATCAAAGATCTGGTATTGACCAATGCACTGCTATATGGCCTGGAAGATGGCTCATTCGAACAGCCACAGTTCTTTGACAGTTCTTATAACTACTTTGAGATCTTTAGCATCGACATTGATCAGGACGGTGATCTTGATTTGCTCCCCCGCTTTGTTGATAGTCCCTTTAGCTCAGATTTGCAGAGCCTATTGATTTTGCGGAACGACGGCGAAGGAGACTTCGAACTGCAGCAGCTATTGCAGACTCCTACTGGCACACTATTGGGTGTTGGTGATGTGGAAGGAGATGGAGACCTGGATTTGCTGGCCAATCAATTCAACCGACTTTACTGGTATATCAACGACGCTGGATATTCAGAAGAAAACAAACGCCAGGTTGGCGAGAATTTCTTCTATGGTGATGCAGCTTCTGTACCCTTGATTGCAGATATCAACGGAGACAACCTACTGGATGTATTGATGCTTACAACCTACTGGCAGGACTCGGGCTATGGTTCAGGATGTTCTCAAAATCTCTTAGTTGCGCTTGTGCAAGAAGAGAACCTGGGCTTCTCCAGCAGTGAATTATTCAATGAATGCAGGGACTGCAACCAGGTAAACTGCGATGCCGATATCCCTGGCACCCCTGCCGCCGGAGATTTCAATGACGATGGCCACCTTGATATTGTGTTTAGTGTGGATGGGTATTGGTTTCAACTCTACGGCCAGGAAGATGGAAGTTTTGTGAAAGGAGACGACACCTTTTATAACTCAAGCGCCTGCAAAACCCTTAAGCGGCCTGGCTCAGACCTTTTGGTCTGCTCCTCCAATGTTTTTGATCTATCGCAGTCCGACGATGCCCTGGAGCATGCTTTGCTAAGCGGCACCAAGTTTTCGGTGGATGATGCCATGGGTATTGGCAGCGATCAAATCATAACAAGGAACAGTATGTGCAGAATGGACATCCTGCAAACCCTGCCGGACGATGACTGGGAATTGCATCCCCTGTATGAAACATACAATTGCTGGTATTCAGATATAGATCTGATAGACCACAACCATGATGATAAACTGGACATTTTTCTGGCCAACCTGGAGTCCATGCAGCCACTATACAACGAGAGCGGTCTGCCAATGCAGTATTCGGGTAATATACATTATGCTGGATCTGGCATGAGAATGCACATTGTGGACCAAGAGCACTTATGCTTGATCGATGAAAATCACAACAATACTCCGGTCCTAATCAGGTACAATACTGACAATACGGGTCAATACATAAGCGAGGATACGCTAACGGTCAATTATCCTGATCTTGGATATCTTGAAATTCAACGAGTGACACAAAATTTCTTTGGTCAAGGAGATCTAAATGTGATCATTGAAAAAGAGCAGATGCTTACAATAAAATCGGTGACTGGAGATACCAGCAATGTAACATCAGCCGAATTGGGTGGATCGATCACTTTTCTGAGCAGACTGGAATTATTTGATGACGGAAAAGATGGAGACCTGGACCTTTTCTGCATTACAGGATCCGGCACCCAAACAAAACTGCTAATGCTGGAGAACCAGGGAGGTACGCTGTCAGAGCCTGTTGAGCTAGGTACTGAATTTCCGATTCTCGGTATGTGCCCGATCCATATTAATGATGATGCAAAGACCGACTTCCTGTTAATATACGATGGCGCGTCGTTTTTCTCAACGCAGCTCTTCACTGTAATTCAGGGAGAAGAAGGCGAATTGCTCCTTAGCCAGGTTCTCGAGTCGCAAGCCAACGGTATCTTTGGGCAGAAGATGTCTGACCTAAAGGCGACCGTTTTTGATGGCGATTTGGATGGTGATCAGGATATTGCCCTCAGCTTTGCACGAGAGAGCGGCGTAGAGGATGAAGCGCGTTACTACAAGAACAATGGAGACGAAACGTTCACAAGCTATGAGCTACCTGTTGATGAGTCGCAATTGATCTTCTTTCGCGCAGGAAATCTGTTTGGAGATGAGCAGCCTGAACTGGTTCAGCTTTGCACCTTCCCCAGTTGGCGGATACGCATTTATACCAATGACAATAGTTTGCCGGAGCTTCCGCTTGAGTCTACAACACAAATTTCGGCCACAGGGACTATCCTGTACCCAAATCCAGTGCAAGACCAGCTTACATTGGAAAACCTCTGCAACGCCGAAAGGCTTCTGCTTTACGACTTCACCGGGAGGCTGCTCCTCGAACAAGCCCTGCCCCAGCATTCTGAACGAGAGTCTCTGGACCTAAGCGCATTGCCAAATGGAACCTACTTCCTGCAGATATACACCAAAGACGTTCAACACCGCTCCGTAAAATTTGTAAAAACCTAGTGCTGCGTATTTTTCCATGCCCTAATTTTAGCAAAATTCTACAAAGGACTTGGGTTCTAGGTTCAGTTTGGCCAGGCAAAAAGCACGGATGCTATCATTTGAGAGCATCGCAAATAAATTACGATCTGTTTGGATTTTAAGGGTATAACTATTTTGATCAGTGACTGGACCGTGTAACCTTTTGGTCTGTGGGCACAGTGCTATCGGTAATCCTGAAGAGTATCCCAGATCTAGAAACATTTTTTTTACCTTCTTGATGCAATACTGGTATTTTTAATCGATATTTCGCCTTCTAATTCGTGTCGATTAAACAGAAAAAGGTGAGAAACAAGCAACTCATTTTACCAGACCAGTTTGAACCGGAAAACCACTGGTATCCCAAGGCATTGAATGCCACCATTCATCCAATGATCAACTTCTTCCTGAATTTAGATCAAGAGCGAGTGATCACAAGGTATTGTCACATGCATCCAATCGTGAGCAAAAGGATGCTTAGGGAAGTCCTAAATCACAAAACTAAGTATTTTCTTTGGGCTGGAGCCGATCTATTGAATGTAACATCTGCGGCTGGGAAGCGACAAATGGTGGTCATCGAAAACAATTCTTGCCCATCCGGTCAAAAGTCTATGCCACTTGTCGATGATAATCAAGAGCAAGGAAGCTATCGCCTGATGGTTGAAAGGACATTTAAGCCTTATCTCAAAAATTTGCGAAACAAGATTAAGGGTGGCCTGGCTGTGCTATACGATAAAAACCCGATGGAGGTATCTGGCTATGCAGAGGTGATCGCTGATGTAATGAAGGAGCCAGTACATTATGTCAGTTGTTATACGAATGAAGAAGATCCCAATATTAAGTTTATTGAGGGAGTTTTGCACGTGAATTACAATCAAGAATGGATTCCTATCAGAGCTGCATTCCGATATGTCACACAAAAGCCTTGGAACAGAATCCCCATTAACTCCAAAACAAGAATACTGAACCCAATCATTGCCTGCCTGGCAGGAGGCAGAAACAAGATGGTCGCTGCAAAGGCTTACGACATCTACAATGCTGAGCTGCAGGAATATGGTCTAAAGATAAATATTCCGGAAACGATTTGGGATGTACGAAAAGACGAAATTCCCCTATGGGTAAAAAAAATGGGTGGCCATGCCGTAATCAAAGTACCATACAGCAATGCCGGTCAAGGAGTCTACACCATCGTCAATCAAGAGGAATTGGACGCATTTATGCAATTGAAGTTCGACTATGATCTTTTCATTGTGCAAAGCCTTATCGGCAATTCCAACTGGAGTAGCACTACTTCAGCAGGAAAGCTATACCATGTTGGCACAATTCCAAATAATAAAAACCAAACCTTTGTTGCAGATATCCGAATGATGGTCAGCTCCACAGAAAATGGTATCAAACCGCTGTGCTCCTATGCCCGCCGAGCAGCTGAACCGCTAGTCGATAATATTGAAAGCGGTACAGACAGCTGGTCGATGCTTGGAACAAATCTTTCTATCAAGAACCCAGATGGATCCTGGGGCAGCGATACCAATCGCCTGGTATTGATGGATCGGAGAGATTTCAATAAGTTGGGTGTAGGGCTCGACGATCTGATCGAAGCCTACATTCAAACCGTGCTCTCTATGGTAGCAATAGACAAAATGGCACAAACGCTCATAAATAAGCAAGGGAAATTCCGCTTGAAGCTCTTCAAAAGCCTCAATGATGACCAGAGTCTCCTCGATGAAATTCTTATCAACTAACCAGATAATCATGAAGGCACTCATCCTTACAGACCATACCGATCATTCAGCCGAAAACTCTCTATATGCCCTTGCGAGCGAGCTGGCTATACATCCGACAATCACCAGTGTGAACGTAGCCACTCGTAAAACTGAAGCCAATGACGCCTTTTTCAATTGCGTCAAACCTGTTGACCTCTGGGCTACGGAGATCAACCAACACTTCACCTATGACGCTCATCCACACCATTTGGAACAGGATATACAGAAAGTGGACCATCAGCAATATGACTTTGTATGGCTCAGAATGCCGCCACCGCTCAGCGAGAAATTCCTAATCTACCTTGCGAAGATTTTTGAGGATAAGATCATAATCAATGATCCTATGGGAATAAGGAAGACAGGTACAAAGGCATTCCTACTCAACTTTAAGGCAGAATGCCCACCAATGAAACTGTGCAAATCCCTTCAAGAAATTATTGCATTTAGCCAGGAATTCCCTATCGTTTTAAAACCCTTAAGAGCCTACGGAGGACAAGGGATTGTTAAGATTGAAAATGGCAAAATTTTCGAGGCGAAAAGCCAGAGAAAATTAGCAGATTTCATGGCCCAATATGAAAAAGCTCCTCAAGAGTACCTTGCAGTAAAATACCTTAAAAACGTAGGACAAGGTGACAAGCGAATCATAGTCATTGATAGTCATATAATGGGAGCCTCATTAAGAATGCCTCCCAAAGGATCCTGGATTTGCAATGCGGCAATGGGTGGCAGTTCCTTCATTACGTCGCCAGCACCTGAAGAAATTGAAATCGTCACATCAATCGATCCGGTTATGCGTGCTCATGGTATAGTGATGTATGGAATTGATACCTTGGTTGATGACAATGGAAAACGTGTTCTCTCTGAGATCAACACGACAAGTGTTGGCGGGCTCCCTCAAATTGCAAGACTAAAAGGTCAACCGCTGGTAACTAAAGGCGTCGATCTAATTGTACAAAACGTACTTAAGCGAGCTACATGTTAGAAGTAACTACAATAGATTTTCTGGATTTACAAGCAATCCCAGCTGGAAGGATAACAAGATACTTTATCAATTTGGTAGAGGACGGAATGGGAGTCCCTATTAGAATTCCTTTGATGGTGGCCAAAGGTCTATCCGAAGGACCAGTAATTGGATTAACAGCCGCTGTCCACGGCAACGAGCTAAACGGAATCCCAGTAATTCAGCGCTTGTTTGAAGAAATCGATCCAAAGCAATTGCAAGGAACGGTTGTAGGCGTGCCGATCGTAAATGTGCCATCATACTTGAGAAAAAAACGTCGATTTCTGGACGGCGTAGACCTGAATCATATTATGCCAGGCAAGGAAGGAGGAACTGTAAGTCAAGTCTATGCCTGGAGGGTTGTTAACAAATTAATCAACCGCTTCGACTACCTGCTTGATCTACACACGGCAAGCAATGGCCGTGTAAACTCGTACTACATCAGAGCAGACATGAGTGACGAAATGGTCAGAAAAATGGCACTTCTTCAAAATGCGCAGATAATCGTACACAATCCTCCAAGCGATGGCACCTTACGAGGAACAGCAGATGAGCTGGAAATACCTGCAATTACTCTGGAAGTTGGTAATCCGAATCTATTTCAAAAAGGAATGATAAGAGACGGGCTTACTGGTATTCACAACTTGCTGGGGTATCTGAATATGACGAATTCTGAAGTAGAAAACATCTCAAGCGAGACCATCATTTGTAAAAGATCATACTGGATCTACAGCGATGTGGGAGGACTGCTTACCGTACATCCGGATGTGACAGATCTAGTCAGTAAAGGTGATAAGATTGCTACTGTACGAAATATTTTCGGAGACAGTATCAAAAAGTATCTGGCACCAGAAAACGGCGTAGTCATCGGCAAAAGTGTCAGTCCTGTAAATCAGACCGGAGGGAGAATTCTTCACCTTGGTATCGTAAAGTAGAGCATCCTTGACGCAGTCATCAACTGGATGAGCTTATCTTTTTGTCAG
>JAHDEE010000260.1 GCA_020629005.1 Chitinophagales bacterium | reverse complement strand
CTAGTGATAAAGCTGTCGCAGGCTTGCTCTCAATATCTTCGCATTTTCTCCAGTCATTTTCTTGATCCACTTACTATAATAGCTCGGATCTTCCATTCCAAGACTGTAGGCGATTTCCTTGATGGATAAATCGGAGTGCAAAAAGAGTCGCTTGCTTTCTAACAGCAATTGCTCTTGAATCATTACCGAGGCAGTTTTGGCGAACACCGCCTTGCATTGTTTGTTTAGCTCTTCCGAGGAGATGTTGAGCAAATTGCAGTATTGTTGTACTTGTTTAAATTCCCGAAAATGTCTGCTGATTAAATAGGGCAATTCCAGCGCAGCCAAATCTGTGTTTGCAGCCAGGCTTGTGGTGTCCGATACGTTTCGCATCAACCGATAGAGGATCAGATTCAGCTCATGACAGATGATCTCCTGTTGGAAGGGTCGCTCACTCTCTGTCTCCCTGGCAATGCATTCCAGCCGCTCTACAAGTTGCGTAAATTCCTCCTTCTCAAAAACCACTTCCCAGTAACGATTCCTAAAATTGAGAATATTTTCGTTTCGCAGATACGCAGTTCTGGTAAGTTGAAGAAAATAGAATTCCCTCGAAAACAGTAAGACATATCCTTTAGTCCTTTCATCACGTCGCAACAGATGCACACTCCCTGGTGGCACTAAATGAGCACTTTTCTCCCGCACTTTGAGCTTGGCGAAATCGATCAGATGCTCCCCACCACCTTCGGTAAAAATAAATAGCTCATAATAATTGTGTCTGTGCGCCGGAGTATTGCGGTCGCCGTCTGGCGAGGGCTTCAGCCGTACCAGCTTAAAGGGAACCGAAGTATGATCGTCGTAGTGATAATTGATCGCGTATGCTGACATGGTCTAAATATAGAGTAAAAGAAACTTGCTTGCAGCGAACAAATTGAAATGCACCTTTTTTCAAGGAGATTTTACCTTTTTATCCAGCAGAGCAGCGCTTAGCTTTGTATCGACAGACGGACAGATGGCAATTCTTTCCGTATCCTAAAGCATAAACTTTAACCCTATGTTACACCTATTGAAAGTACTCCCCATCATGCTACTGACGGTTGCGCTTCATGCAAACTCAGAAAATTTCGAAAACCTTAGCAGTTTTGAACATATCGTAGATATTGAACAAATTGGCAATAAGGTATACATCGCCACGCAGGGCGGACTCGCAGTCTGGGACCAAAATGATGGCAGCAAGACCTTTTACAATCGAGGCAATAGCAACATTTCCGCCAACAGACTGACTGATCTTCAAGTAGACAATCAGTCTAGGTTGTGGGTAGGCAGTTTCAGAGGCATACAGACCTTTGAAGAGGGAAACTTTTCGGACATAATAGTTGGCAATGGATATACAATGGCACAGGGCAGAAATGCCAGTGAGGCAATTGTCTATGCCAGACAAGATAGCCTAATCATTGTGTATCATGATGGAAGCCAGCAGCTCAGCAAATTCCCGTACTACTTTGCAGAAATGCCCGCTATGCTGACCGACACGCAAAAGCAAAGAACCTATGTGGGACTAAGCAATTGGTTTGGCCCATCGGGTCTCGCGGCCTATGAGGGCAATCAGTGGCTGGAGCCAGAGGATTCTGTGTTGTTGGTTTCAGGCTGGTACAATTTGCAGGTGATGTGCTTCGATCAGCAAGATCGATTTGTATTGATAACCGATCAAGCAACTTATACCCTGGACGAGGAAACCTGGCTTTACAAAAGTCATGCTGATAATTTCGATGATGAGTATATGGCTCCTGCCAGCCTTACGCTGGGTCCCAATGGAAGCCTATGGCTGGCTACCAATGAGGGTACCGGCTCCAGGGTCTTTCAATATGCACAGGATAGCTGGACCGAGCATTTGCTGCCTGAACTTGCTGACATGCAAATTTCCAGGCTGCAGTTCAGACAAGATGGCCGTATGCTGATCGGCACCAAGGGACATGGGCTCTTTGAGATCCATGACAGTGAGCTAAGCAAAGTGGACCTAAAACAATCCGTGATCACCAACAACAACATTACCGCAATACTGCCATATTTCAATGGTATGCTTGTAGCTGATGGAGCTACCTTGAGACATGCCATGCAATCAGGCATGTGGCACACGCTTCCGTCCGTACCAAATACCACCACTTCTGTTACTTACCTCTGCTCAGATTCGAATAGTCGGCTTTGGCATCTGCGAGGAGCTGAGCTGCACCGATACGATCATCTGGCAGAACAATGGTACTATGTTGACAATCCACTTAGCAATAATGGTGGCTTGATGGAAGCCGGCGAAGATGGCACCCTATGGATTCAAGAAGGCGGCAATATTTTTCGAATGGCAAACGAAACCTGGACTACCTTCCCGGCATCCGAACATGGTCTACCAGGAACAAATTTTCGTGACTTGCTTGTCACCGATTCCGGAGGGCTTTGGGCAAGCAGTCATTTGGGACTTGCCCATTATGACGGAAACTCCTGGACACAATATCTTAGCGTCGATTTTCCCTTTAGCCATTCTACCCAAATGGCCTTGGCTAGCAATGGCGACCTGTGGTTTCTCAGCCAGGAAGGATTGAACAAGCTGTCGCCGGCTGGTCTGGAACAGTACGAACTGGATCTGGAACTCTTCAGCCCCTGGACTTTCCAGCTATACATTGATCAGGAAGAGCAATTGTGGATTACCGGTTCTGGTGCACTAATAAAGTTCTTCGAAGGCGAGCTCGAGATCTTCAATATGGAAAACAGTTGCATAGCTGAAGGACAATACCGAACTGTTGCCCAAGATGAAAACGGAACGCTATGGCTAGGTAGCAATCAAGCCGGTTTGGTACTGTTCAATGAAAACGGACTCGATAGCGGAAATGCCATTCAGGTTGCGCCCTCGCCATCTACTAACACATTCCAGCTGTACCCTAACCCCGTCTCTAGTAATCAGTCAATAAAAATTGGTCTTAATAGCATTCCCTCTCTCGATGCCATTATAGAAATCCATGATTTATTCGGACGCTTGCTGTATACCAGCAAGCTCCCTCCGCATGAGTATAGCCTTGCAGTTGATTTTGCCCTGCCTGAACTACCAGCGGGTAGCTATCTGTTAACCCTGTCAGACCAGCATCGTAAAACGAGTCAAGGCTTGATCGTGCATTAGCAGCTCCCTTTGGGAGTGAAAAGCTTTCTTTCACCTAAGCACCCGTCGTTAGGAGTTGGTATATGGTCGTGCAAACGCCGAATCTACTCCACGCTTTCTTAGCAGTAACTATTATTCTGAACTGGTCAATCTCGGGTCTAGTGCAGATCAGTTTCTGGTCTCAAGCAGACATCAACAGGTGCTTAAGTGAAAGGACGTACAGTTAATCAGGCAAAGCTAAGTGCTCGGCTAAATTCACAAATGTCGTATAGCAAGGACGCTCAACTACTGAATCGAAATATTACGTTGATACCAAATGACAATATCAGAAAAAGAAATACTACCAGTCGGCACCGAAAAACTAAGCCCCACAGTCTTGCCTTTTTGATCTGCAAAAGCCTGTTTGGCGATAAAGGTCTGCCAGACACCCCGCGTGTGACTCGGATTGGCTTTCATACCCCAAATAGGCGTTTCACCAACTTTCACTTCAAAAGCTGAACCATCCCTTATGACAGTGATTTTCGCTTGCAGCACCACAACCTGATTCAAAGCCATATCATCCGGGATTGTGAAACCAAGCGTCTTTTCAGAGTTTTCACTATCCAAAGTAAAGGCGCCCATTTCCAATACCTGAAAATCCGCAATACTAATCTCTTTCATCCTGTCCATTTTCAAAATGGCACAAGGTATTTAAATTATGTCAAACCTCCCGCAGCAAATGAATCCAACAGCATAAGGTGCTCAAGCAATATTTCTGTCATACTCTACAATCTTTTTAGGAGCGAACTGCAATTACATCGCGCCACCACCCGGCGCGCTCTCCGCTATTATTCGTACCACTGCTGCCTGCTCCAGCTGCTGCTATAGCATCTCTCCTATCGTCGAGCTACTATAGCAGCGCTTCCGCCACGGCATCAGCGGCACTCATAGCCGCTTCGATCACGGCTAGATGGAAAAGCCTCCCCATCGCGCTGCTATGGATTTGGGTCCTTGATTCACATTTTGGAAGCATAAACTTGCTGATTCCGATGTCCAGTATATGCCCATTAATTTAATCGGCAAACTAATAGAATATAGAGAAAATAATAAAACGTTTAGTGTATTTGGAAAGCCTCAAAGCTATCTTCCACAATGAAAAAAAAAACTAAGAACCTCGCAGATAAAGAGTCTCATTACTTATGTAATGCAACTTCTCCATTTGCAAGCGATTCTGGCTTACGAGAAAGCCGGGGCAGGGCCATACATGACTTCATGCCCAAGTACACAGGTTTACTCCTCACAACAAGTCTCCAAAGCGAAAAGACTTGCTACATCTGCTTGCGTAAGTACTTTATCGAAAATGATTACATCATCGATAACTCCTGTATAATCCCTTCCTAAAAACAAGGCGCCAATATCCGCGTAGAGCGGCGTACCGGAGCTGCAGTTTGAATCCCCTGTCGTAGAATCCTGCAAGACACCATCTCGGTATATTTTCATCTCTACACCATTCTCTCGAAATGTTGCAACAGCGTGATTCCAACTGTCAGTACGTGCCACCAACTCTTGTACACAATCAAAATTGGTAATATTGTTATCCCAAACGGAATTCGTTCGACCAAAAACGGCCTTCCTGCAATCATATAACCCCACAGACCACTGCCCGCTTCGATCTGGACATGAAAAACCCAAATCGCGGCTTACCAAACTTTCAAAGACCCCACCTGCACGACTCGTATTCTTTGGTTGATACCAAAGGGAAACTGACATCTCAGTCAGATTGTCCAAAAAGGCCGAATTGGTTCTAGTTAGGAATTCTGCAGAATTAGGTAGATTATTAAACTCATAGGCACAATCCACATTGCCATTTCTATCGGGAGCTGGCACAGCGGTAGTGCTATTGGTCAAATCCTGATTGTTTCCCGATTGATCATTCAGTGAGCCATTTGTAAAAGGGTAGAATGCGATGACATGATCTTCCAGATTATCAGGTAAGCAGGGCACCTGCTCGGAATCGTCTTTTCCGCAGGCTACTGCCAAAATCAATAATGCCATCAAGAGAAGGGTTCTTTTAATTTCCATTTATTATTGCTTCTAGTATTGAACTAAAAGGACTAACGAAGATCCGAAAAGACATATTGTCCATTCAAAGATAAACAAACAACAATAAAACAGTAGCTCCAGTTTGCGCCACGAAAGTCGATAGCCAAACAATGGCATTGTTAGGGTCATTAATCTCAGCAAATTGTTATCCCTGTTAAACATTATGTACGCATAAACTACAGGAGCAATCGTGATCAGCACCGTCATTGCTTAGGGATAGGGAATCAATAACTGTCCGATTTTGACGTCGCTGGAAATGATTTAGACGAGGCATTTTTTGACAGCATCCTTGTTGGCTGGTGGAGAAAAATAACGATGGATAAAGCATTTCTAGCAAGTCAAAATGGACAGTTATTGATTCGCTGTCCCTTAGAACAAAATGAAACTCTGCTTTGCACTCATCATCAAACTCACAACGACGATAGTTATTCCGCCAATGAACCACATCCTGCCATCAAGCTTGTGCGTTAACTTCCAGACCGTTTCACTTTCTAGCGTCCAGGGCCTTCTAATTCCGATAAAGTAGTTTGCCTTGATCATTTGGAACTAATTTCCAAAAATCATATGGCTACTGATTCCGTTGTCCAGTATATGCCCATTAATTTAATCGGTAAACTTCTCGAATATACAGAAAACAATAAGACTCTATGTATATTTGGAAAGCCTTAAAAGCTATCATTGACAATGTGAAACAAAAACCAGGAACCTTGAAGATAAAGATTCTGATTACTTATGCGATGCTGCTCTTCCACATCCAAGCGACAATCGCATACGAGAAAGCCGGGCCAAGGCCAAACATGACTGCATGCCCAACTCCAGAGGTCTACGTACCATCTATATTTGACTTTGGTGCTTGTAGCAGCACTGATCCTCTGGTTTTTGCCATATCTGATGAAGGCCAGAACCCACAGTGGTCAACAAATGGATTTGGCTACTTTACATACCCCAATGAAATGGCCACGCAGTATATTCGTGCTGAAGAGGATTTCAGCATGCAAGAGCCATTAGAGATCTATTTTAGTCTCGACCCTATGGAAGAGGGACAAGCACCGTTTACCTCTACCAGCACATTTTTATCTATTTCGCAAGATGTTGCCTATCCACCTGAAATGGAGCTATACTATCTTACTTGTCTACCTGAAGAAGGAAAGTTTGCCTTTGCCTTTGAATACTATGAGGGCTGTAGTGGCCCATGGAACGATTACGAGCCCTGCCAGGAAAGTTACACCCTGTTCCTGGCAGACGATGAGATCATCGGGCATGGTCCGTCCTCCGGAGGATTTCTTTATACAGCTGAGTATTCAGATGTTGAGAAATACAGTATAATCATGGTGGACATAAGTGGGGGCGTATCACACTGTACCAGTGTACTTACCGTCTATCAACCAGACTGCAACCCACAGATTGAGACAGAAACGGACCTGTTCTATTGCAGCGAAACTAACTCAGCTCAACTATCTGCCTCCACTCAGGAAGGCCTGGACCTTATATGGACAACACAAGGTGACGGCTCATTTAGTACATCAACTGGCGATAGCAGCACTTATACTTTTGGCCCTATGGATCTGGAGCTAGGCGAAGTAGTGATCAATGTAGGTCCCGAAGTATATCAAGATGCAGAGCAAATAAATATCACAATCCTCGACCCGATCATTTGGGATTACAACGAGCAATGCAATGAAAATACCGGAACATACACTCTGGTCATGCAAGCTACCGGGGGATTCCCATCCTACGATTCTCAAGCAACTTATATGATCTCCGGAGACTATAATAGCAACAATATTGCCGACGGTCAAAGCTTTACCATTGTTAGTAATGCAACGCCAAATGCAACCGTCTACAACTTTACGGCTACTGATGCACTTGGCTGCACGGCACTCGAACAAATAGAAGTCAACTGTCACAAGCTACCAATCGAGCTACTCTCCTTCACTGGCTATGCCCGAGAGTTGGACAACTATCTGGAGTGGCACAGCTCCTCAGAATACAATCTTGCCGATTACACTTTGGAGCGCTCCTTAGATGGCAGGAATTGGGAACCAATCGAACGTATTCTGGCACAAGGCAGCAGTTCCCAAAACTACTACAGCGTGAGCGACAAGCAGATTTCGGCCAGTTCCTACTATCGACTCTCCTGGAAAGATTCCGAAGTAACTCAATACTCTCAAGTTGTACAAATCGATCGCTGGAATGAGCATGAAAAGCCACAGGTGTTGCAAACGCACCAGCAGCTAAAAATACTCAATGCCAACTCCCTGATATCCTGTCAGCTCATCGACGCGCTTGGTAGTTCACAAAGCTATGCGATCACTCCCAATACGGAGGAACTGCTCATTGATGCCAGCCATCTACCCTCTGGAGTCTATATTCTGCTGCTGCAAACTCGCAGTGGTCAACAGAGTAGCAAGATGCTTTTGCAATAATAGACACACACTAACTGCAAATCAGCGATAATCATGACAAAATTCATGCTTTAGCACCTAGTGCTGCGTAAACAAAGTTCGTGACACCTTTTAGGAGCTTATCTTTTTGT
>JAHDEE010000259.1 GCA_020629005.1 Chitinophagales bacterium | reverse complement strand
CTAAATCATTTCCAGCGGCCTCAAAATCGGACAGTTATTGATTCCCTATCCCTTACTACCTGGTTTATGAAAGTGCGGTCGATTATGCTGCTACTTCATTTGCAAAAGGCGAATAAGGGCTCCGGACAAACAAATCGGAGATCATCCTGTTCAGTTTTGAAGACAAGCCATTGTCTTTTCTGGACACCAAACTGCTTGCCATTTTGCTTCAGCTCTTACTACTATTCTCTTCTTGGTCCAGAAATCTCCTCCCTATTTTTTTTCTTCGACCGATTTCAAATTGCTCCCTTAGGTTTTGGTTTGCAAAAGATTGTGCTTGTCAACACAGCCATAAATTTTTCTGAGATAGATGTATAAGCATCGGTGAATTTGCAACAAAAGCACATCTAAAAAGATTAGGGTCAGCTAATTATCAGGTCACATGGCCAAAATTCGCTTCGGAGGCAGCGGCAATTGATTTTGCTGGGATGGTATGGCAATTGTAGTAGCTAGACTACACACGGACAACGGATTTAGACAATCATTCTCGGCTATACCCCACGTCATTTAGCTTGAAATTGATTAACACTACACTGAGTAGTTAACTATAACCAAACTTATTACATGAGATTTAATTTCGTTTATCTAGTCGCTCTATTCCTGGCTTTTTCTTTTACTGTAGATGCTCAGGAAATTTTCAGAACTCAGACAATTGGAGGCTGGGGCTCAAACCCAAATGGTAACAATCCGGGAGCCTATCTGCATGATAATTTCGACCTCGCATTTCCCGAGGGTCTGATGATCGGAAGCGGCGATATGACGGTACTGATTACCAGTGCCGATGCGATAACCTCCCTGCTGCCAATGGGTGGCCAGGCCAGCAGCCTTTCAGAGTCTTTGATTGACCCGCACAAAAGTGAACTCAAAAATGTGCTTGCAGCACAGTTGATCGCTGCAACTCTTTCTGTAACCTTTGATGCTTACTCAGCAGACTTCTCCAGCTCCGAATACTCCCTGGCTACCATGGTGATTGCCGAAGGTGATATGGCCGGCATGACCGTACAGGAAGTGATCGATATGGCCAACATGGCTTTGGCAGGAATGGAAGTGGACTACTCTCTTTCGATTATTAATGAGACGTTGAGTGGAATTAACGAAGCCTACGTAGATGGCGAGATTCGCTCTAGTTATTTGATGGTAACAGAGCGCACTCAGTTGGCTTCCAAGAGCAGCACTTTGGAAGCAGTAGAAGCGGAAAAATTTGGTTTCGACCAGTAAGATTTGCTTTTTTTGATTTCGATGAATTATGGAATACCGCAGTGCCGAGGGTGCTGCGGTATTCCCATCTCCATAAGATCCATCCAAAACCCAAATAATTGAAGTCAAAGGGATTTTCGTTCCACCCTTTTCGTGCTAGATTTCTTTCTAAGTATCTCCTTCTTGCTGGCCTGCTGCTTAGCAGCTTATTCGCAAATGCTCAAACGGGGCTGACTTCCGTTCAGTATTGGAACCATCTTTTGCAGGCTGGTGAAAACCTGGAAACAATTGCAGAATATTACGGTGTAGATGTTTCGGTATTGCAGGAGTGTAATGCAAGTTTTCAGGATCATGAGGTAAGAAGGGGTACAGAGATTATCAAAGTGCCGGTCTATCCCATTGCCTTGAATCGCAAAGATAGTAGGTACGCTTTATACACTACTCGCAGCGGTGATCAACTACATCAACTTGCGCAACAATACGGTATCTCTATTGCGGATCTCAAACGACTCAATCGACTGCAAAGCAATTATCTGGAACCTGGAAGCAGAATACTACTTCCTAATACATCGTTTCAACTCCTACATACGGATGCAGTTTCTAATAGCGACTGGACAAATCGAACGCAGTTTCGTGGCAGTGCAAATTTTGGCTTTTATGCGGATAATGATTACGAGGGAAACAAGGAGCTGTATTTTCTGCTCAATGGCCGAAGCTCCTATGCTCGAATGTTTGTAAAGCAGCCCTGGAAATTTACCTTCGGTATGAATACTGCCTTGGGCTACAGAAAAGTAGTGGGGAAACCTATTAACAAATATCTGGATCGTTTTGAAATAAAGAACCAGCTGCAATATCGATTTACCCGAAGGCTGCATGTTTATGGTTTTTTGGGTGTGCGTAGCCAGTTTTTCAAAACAAAACTATACTACCCAAATGATCTGGTGCTGACTCATTCTAGTTTTATGTCTCCAGGGCATACACATGCTGCGCTTGGTCTTGTATACAACCATGAGCATTTTAATCTCAATTTTGGTTTGTTGGATCGCAAGACCACCTATGTGCTCAACCAGGAAGTCTATGGATCTCGCGAGCTGGTTTTTGGTGTACCGAAGGGTAAAAAGAAAGTTAGCAACCTGGGCATTTCACTGAGGGCAGATCTCTATCTCTATCATGGAGAAAACGTCAAAATAATCGGATATTCGTATGCTTTTGTGAATGATCAAAACCAGGAGGTGGATCTGCGAATCGATGCCAGCTATATGGTTACCAAACGGCTTCGTCTTTCATTACTGCAAGAGGTCTACTATGAAAACACCTACTCCAACCTTGTTCAATACAAGACTGAGGTGATGGTGGGCTATAGCTTCTTTAACACGAGCAAATAGAAACTAGAGCTGCCTGGCATTAGCCCGCAGTGCCCGTCCTTCCCGTATTCTCCAATAAAAGACTAATTTTGGACGATGGACCCTTGTGGTGAGGGTATAGATTCATACTATGCAAACCGGCATGAAACTCGTCATTATTGGTAACGGAATTCTGGCCTTAGCAAGCGCCTACAGTCTACTGCGGAAGGACAAGACTGCGCAGATCAAGATTGTTGGCCCAAAGGAAAAGAAAGGCTCCGCCTCCTTAGCGGCAGCAGCCATGTTCAATTCCTACTGTGAGCTGGAGCCAGATACCCTCTCCAATAGGTACAACCGAGAAAAGTGGTTGCTCAATCAGTCCGCAAATCCGCTCTGGCCAAGTTTGCTTCAAGAATTGAAGGAACAATCAGGGCTAAGTCTCAATTACGGATTCGGGACCTTTCTTATCAATAACGCTTTGGCTGATTTTGTTGAAGACGAAAACTATCAGGCAATCATAAAAGGGCTTGATGAATTTGATCAGGAGTACCAGGAAGTTGAGCCCAGGGACATTCCAAATTATTGCCCGGAAGCGCAGTCCAGAGCACTGAAGGCTGTCTACATAAAAAATGAAGGTTGGGTCAATCCGCATGAGCTTATTGCCGTTTTGGAGCAGCTTCTGGAACAAAGCAATAGAGTCGAATTCATAGATGGCTGCTGCGACCAACTCCAGAAGCAAGGGAGCATCATAAGCAGTGCTATCCTAAAGGACGGCATCGCAATGGAAGGTGACCAATTTTTGATCGCATGCGGAGCTGGCTTTACCAAACTCATAGACCATTCGGACCTGGATATTGACTTCCCCAAAGTGTTCTACGGCATTGGTTACACGCTCGCCCTGCGAACTGCTGAAAATACACCACACAATTGCATTAGAACTCCCAATCGAGGGCTAGCATGTGGCACCTATATGGTACCACAGGGCGAAGGCATCAGCGTGCTCGGTGCTAGCAGCAATATTATGCCCTGGCCAGAATATGAACCCAGAATCACCAGTGTATACAGCTTGATGAAAAGCGCGATGGAGCAGATCAATACGAACTACTACAATGCTCGTCTTCTCAAAACACAAGTAGGGTGGCGACCACTAAGTGAAGACACTCTTCCCCTGCTGGGCAAATGCGACTCTCTGGAAAATCTGTTTATCACGACCGGTACGCATCGGGATGGACTGCACTGCAGTCCAGTGATATCAGATGCAATTAGTGATCTAATATTAGATCGAGTACCAACACAAAAGCTATCACCTCTTTTTCAACCCGAGCGCAATGCACATCGAATCTACAGCAGAGATGAAGCCATTGAAAAATTTGTCAAGCATACAATCGATGCGCACTACCAGCACGACTTCAGAGCCTCCAAGGATGCACTGAAAAAAAATCTTCGCGTATTTTACACAGATCAAATCACCAAACTCCATAACGAAGTTGGAGCTAATGACTGGGGCATCCCAGTAGAACTGTATAAGATGTATAAACATGGACATATTTCCTAAGCGCGACCTTTTCGACCAAGTGTGGCTGTGGTCGAAGTCATACAGTTTGGCCGCAAATGATTGACAAAAAACCTTCCGCTCGTACTCCCTCGAATGGCTTCCCCAAGACATTTTTCATGCAGCCTCTTGAAAACTTAGGAAAATACCCTATATTAGTGGTGCTCAATGAGTCTCCATCAATGACCAGTTGCACTTCCCCCGTAGTGTGCAATAAATGAGAATCCGAGATATGCCTCGTAACAGCAGCGTACCCTACGCTTTAAGACCCGTTCCAATTTGCCTTGCTTTTAATTCGGCAAATGCAATTTCCATAAAGCTCACTGGGACTTGTCCCTTAGCAGAGCCACCCAGTATTTCAAGTAGTATTTCCTGCAACAAGGTTCTTGAATTAAGAACTACCAAGGCAATGTCAGCCCATAGGGCTGCAGCATTTGGCCTAGGTTTGCTTGGTTACAAGGCTTGCTTTCCCTCACTGCATCCTTCTGTTAATCAACCATTTAGCCTTAGGTGGTTAGCGCAGAGAGATACTATAGGGGTTTGCTAGTTATCCAGAGATAAGTCCATCAGCTTGCGCCCAGCAAGCCCTGCCCGTTTTCCATCACTTGACGATACCTGGTAATGTCATTTTGACTACCGTGTCAGGATAGTATGCCATTTCGAATAGCATCGGATAGGCTAAAGAATAGTCGTATGCCAACCCATAAGACTTGCAATAAATTTAAAATTGATAATCCGCATGAACACTATAATATATACTCAAGGGTCTGACACCACAAGCAGCACCGTGATGGATTGGCTGAACTTTTATGGAGCCAATACCCTCCGACTAAACGCCGAAGACTTTGGAAGTGAAGGCTGCCACCTACGACTAGAGTTAAGTAATACAAAGACCGAACGTTCTGTTTTTGTCGATGGTGTAGACGTTCTGAAAGGAGATATAAACCGCTTTTGGCTGCGCAGAGATTGCAGACCGTCCATCTGTGGAAAATTTCAGCATGAAGATGCTTCACTTCAATCTTCCATCCAAAGACATTTGACCAAAGAAGCCAGGGCTGCTAAGCAAAGCCTCTTTCACATGCTGGATCTGCCAACTCTTGGCGACTACTTTCAAATGAACGTGCATAAGACCGAACTTCTTCTGCTGGCCCGGAATGCAGGACTTAAAATACCAGCCACCATGGTGACCTCCCGCAAATCTGACCTGCTAGAATTTATGGACAAACATGTAGCTTTGATCAGCAAGCCTCTCGTAGATCCCTTGTTTGTACAGGCCAAAGGAGAAGGTGTATTTGCCAGCTATACCGAGGCGCTTGACGCCCAGCAAGTCCAGGTATATCCAGACAAATTCTTCCCTTCCCTCTTCCAGGAGGAAATCCCAAAGGCCTACGAGCTGAGGGTCTTTTACCTCGATGCCAAGTGCTACCCCATGGCCATTTTCTCCCAGCTTGACCAGCAAACAGCCGTAGACTTTCGCAAGTACAATACGACGAAAAGCAATCGCAGAATTCCCTACAAATTACCAGACGATATCACCAAATCTTTACAACAACTCATGTCCGAAATCAAACTCGATACTGGTTCGATCGACATCATCCGCAGTACAAACGGTGACTATGTATTTCTCGAAGTCAATCCGGTCGGGCAGTTCGGCATGGTTTCCAAACCCTGCAATTATTACCTCGAAGAAAAGGTGGCCCAAAGCCTAATGAGAAACAATTCCGACATTCAATAAAGCGGCAAAACCCAGGTTGCGAATCCACAACACTAAACAAAACAAAAACCTTATCGGCCGTAAGGAGCAAGCCCTATTCATAGGGAATTTCTAACCTATTTAACAGTATTTTTATGAAAGATGTACTTTTTGAGCAGTTTGCTGAGTTCGAGATTCAGTCAAGCGAGAAGCGTGAAGCCACAGGTGGCTGGACAATGACTTATACGCTGGATTCTGGCGAGACATTCTCTACTGCCGACAATGGCGGCAGCGCAGAATTCGATTGTGTCGATGATGATAGCAGAGCAGTACAAGGCAATACTGGTCCTGCCGCAGTCTAGCTAACTGACCTTTAACGGCTTGATGCCGTAGATCGACCACCATAAAAACTGCACATAAGGGTATGTTCGGTGGTCGATCGTCTGCCTATCTCGAAGTTCCCCTTTCCTCCCTACAACAATCATAAAACCCAATAAAATCGCATAATGAAAAAGAAATTTATAGAATATATTAATGAACAAAACTCAACATTGCCGGTGCATTTTTACCTGCTCACTCAGCCCGAGTTTTTCAAATCCTCCACCAAGGATAGTAGGAGTAAGTTTCACAACACCGATCGTTTCCCCGTGAGAGTAAGTTCCAAACCAGCTGAGAGCATAAACACAAAGTATGATGGATGAGTCTAAACATTTCATGCTGTATACCTGCTGCTTTCCGGTGGCCGGACATCAGAAAGGCATTATCATCGACAGTCAAAGAGGCGCTTTTATCGACGTGCCGCTCGAGTTGGTCGACATCCTGCAAGATGCTGCGGACTACACATTGAAGCAATTGATCAACACTCAGTATCCTCAATTTCGAAAGGGAATTTTGGCATTTTTTGAAAAACTGATCGAGCTGGAATATGGCTTCCTCACTAGTGAGCCGGAGCGTTTTCCACCTATCGATATGGTGTGGATGAGTCCTTTTCCCTTATCGGTGGCCTATATCGAATACCACGAGACAAGTAGCTTTTCGCTCACCAGCCTATTCCATTTGCTCAATCAGCAAGCATGCGAGATGATCCAGTTGCGACTGTTCGGCTTCCCAAATCTGGCGAAGCTTGACCTGGCTCTGGAGCAACTCAGTGATTCGCGCGTCAAACGAATCGAATTGCTGATCAACTTTGAACATTACGCTACACTCAGGCAAGAATTCACAGAACTCATGAATCGCCATCTCCGTATTTCAAACTTAATGGTTTTTGATTCTCCGGAGGAAAATCAGGAAGAGAAAATCAAACACCTAAAGTTTGCGATGAGGCCCGGCAGCTATCTGGAAGAAATTGGCAACAGAAGCTTCCTGGCATTTCTGGATCACTACACGGAATCCCTCTTCTTCAATACCGGCCTGCACAGAAAAATCGCTATCGACCTTGATGGCCATATTCGCAACCACCCGGCACATAAGCGCAGCTTCGGACAAATTCAGGATTTCGAAAGCCTGACCGAGCTGCTTCAAAGCGAAGACTTTCTCCAGCAACAGCTAATCACAAAAGCGCAGATAAACAAATGCAAAGTTTGCCAATATCGAAACATCTGTCACAGCGTGAGCGAACTGGTGCCAGAGAACAAAGGCTACAAAATGTTGCACGAATGCCGCTTCGATCCCTGGAAGAATCAGTGGCACCGAGAAGAGAGCAAGATGACAAAGCCTCCACATTCGATTCTAAACGATAGCAAGCACAATTAATGTATTGTTTTTTATTTGAAGCGAAAGCTATAGGCTCGTAGAAAGGGGCTACCCGCTATCCGTTCCAATGGAGCTTCCATCTGAGCGCTTCGTGTATCCTCTGGGAGGGTCTCTCCGGCAAGCTCCGAGCCCCTCCCAGCGGCACACTCAGTCGCTCAGCTGGTAGCTCCATTTACTCTTCTATCGGG
>JAHDEE010000258.1 GCA_020629005.1 Chitinophagales bacterium | reverse complement strand
CGCACAGTGGCAGGCCAAGCTGTATTGGACTGATCGATGCTCGCAAGAAGGCTAAATGTACCAGCAGCTGAGTCTGCGGAGTAAATATTCCATTCATCAAATGAGGTGCCACATAAGCCATCCCAAGACCATTCGAGTTCCACCTCCTTTTCAACAATGGTTACACATTGCAGTACAGGACTGGGATTTTGCCCAAAGGCAGAAATAGAAATGAAAGTCAGCAGGGATATAAGTAAGCGATACATTGTCAGGTATAATTATTGGGGTTTTAGGGACAGTTATTGATTCCCTATCCCTTAGCATGTTGCTACGTGCGTGCCAAGGCCTAAGGGCCAGTGTGCTAAACTATTTTGCGAGAAAGCAGTAGGATCAGTTGTTACTAGCACTGCTGGCAAAGATATGAAATTGCATAAATATTCCTCGGAAGTGGAGGTTCATCATTATTTGGAGCGAAACAAGGCGCCCACGTAGAAACACCGGTCCCGCCTTGTGTGCCCTGAACCGCAAGTTGACTACCTGTCTCATCTTTTCGATGTCAATTCTTGTCTCCTAGAGGCGGCATTCTTGAGCTGCGAAATTGTGGGTCTGCTTTGTGCTGTCAAGGCTTGGACTGAGAAATTGCTTTGCAAGCAAACGGCAGTCAGATTACATGCCCAAATGCACTTTGATCTGGATTGTGAGCGCGGCCGAGTCTGTTGGCAAGATAGCCCTGATGGTAGCGGAATGCGGGTGCTATGCAGGGGACTGAGCGCCCAGCGGGCGGGGCTGCATTAGCAAGACCCGCCCGCTGGAGCAGCGAAGCCCCTGAATAGTGCCCGCATTATAGCGGACAGCAGGGAGACCGCTAACGCGATGGGATTTGATTCGCTCCTAATAATAGATATCCTGCGAGTGCTGCGTAAACAAAGTACGTAACTCCTTTAAGGAGCTTATCTTTTTGTCAGACCAGGCGCGAGGATGGAGCATAGCCTTAGCTAGGTGACAAACCAGCAACGAAGGATGGCACAAATAGAAACCCTTAAAGGCGCTGCGAAATTCGTTTGCGTAGCACTAATCTTCGATAAAACGTGAGCCCATAAAAAAAAGTCCACCCCAATTCAGCAATGCTGATTCGAAGTGGACTTTGAATGAAAGATCGCTCTTGTGAAGCGCTCTGCTTACCTATTCGTGAATGATTCGCTTAGTGGAGGTCCAGTCTCCCTGGCTCACCTTTAGAAGATACATGCCGCTTGGCCAGGAGGCTGTATCCAATGTATAATCAACAGAAATTGTTTGGCTGACCAGAAGTCTGCCCCTGAGGTCAAAGACCTCGATGCTGGCAGGGGCTGGATTGCTCAAACTGATATTCAATGCTGAAGCAAATGGATTGGGAGATAGAGCGACCGAGCTGCTTTGCAAATCTTGTACGCTCACCGATTCAAGCTCAACGACAATGGATTCGGAAATAGTGGAGCAGCCCTCACTTGAGGTGATGCTGACAAAGTAAGTGCCAGAGGTCGTTGGTATATGGCTAGAGGACTCTGAGACAAGTTCATCTCCCTGGTACCACTGGTAGCTGATGGCATCTTCTATGTTGGTAGAAAGAGTTCCGGATTCGTAGAGTATGCCCAGCTCGACACTCACTACTGTGACAGAAAGACTTGCCTGCTCTGCACAGAGAGCAGCATCTGGTGTGAAGAGGTAGTCGGTCGTGCCTGCTTGTGAAGCGTCGATTTCGGCAGGTTCCCAGCTGCCGTTCAAGCCCAATTCTTCTGCTGCAGTTTCCAGACTTTGAGGGTTATCGCCCAGGCAAATATCAATGGATTCGAATTCAGGCGTCAATGCAGGCTCGATTTCGATGCTATAGCTGTATGCTTCACTACATGCTGCATCCGCCTGGAAAGTGAAAGTATATACTCCCGGCATCGCCGTGTTGATACTGCTTGGAGACCAACTTCCGCTTAGGTTTTCGAGGCTGGCTTCCGGTAACTCAATCTCTTCAAACTGACAGCTGCTTTGAGGCAGATTGAAACTCGGTTGTAGCGCCGTTGAAGCCGTGATGGTTACTGACGTAGACTCTGCGCAATTGCCAGATGCAGGTGAGAATACGTATGGGCCTCCTTCTGCGTTCGCCGGATCAATGATAGCTGGTGACCAGGTTCCTGGGATTCCTTCGAGGCTGGTTTCGGGCAAAGCAGGTACCTCATCCAAGGCGCAAAACTCCGGTAGATTGAAACTCGGTTGAATGGCCAATTCTGGTGTAATCATTACTGTTGTGGTCTCGGCGCAGTTCCCTATATCAGGTGAGAATACATATGGGCCTCCTTCCGTGTTCATGGGATCAATGGCAGCTGGCGACCAGGTGCCTGGGATTCCTTCGAGGCTGGTTTCAGGCAAGCTTGGGATCTCGTCAAAGACACAGAATTGTGGCAGATTGAAACTTGGCTGTGCTGGCTGGTCTGGTGTGATGATGAGTGTAGTAGACTCAGCACAATTGCCTGCATCTGGTGTGAAGACATATGGTCCTCCGGCAACATCTTGAGGGTCAATCAAAGCAGGCGACCAGGTGCCTGGGATTCCCTCAAGGCTGGCTCCAGGTAGTTCCGGTATATTAGCCTGTGGGCAGAAGTTCTCCGCAATATCAAATTGAGGTGTTACAGCGCCGTTAATATTGATGGCCAATGGCTCGCTCTGCAACCCGTCTACAGACTGAACCAGATAGATTACTGACCACTCAGCTGCGGCAACATATTCATTGCCTTCGCCCAAGAGCTCTTGTAGTTGCATATCTGCATACCACTGTACGTTGCTCCCTTCAGCGCTTAGGGCAAATCCGGAAGAGCCAACACAAAGCGGCTGTGAGATGTCTGTACCGGAGATTGTCGGTGCTGCTGGAAGTACGGATAAGGTCAAAGTTGTATTGCTTGGTAGGGCAGCAAGATTATAGTCGATATTGATTTCGTATACCCCAGCGCTGAGTCCCTCCAAACTGAGGTTTTCTGCAATCTGGTTTTGTGTAGGCGCACAACCTATACCATCATTTACAAAATTGTAGACTACATTAATCTGGTTACCTTCCAATTGCCAATCGCTTTGCATCAGGGCAATCGTTTCCGCTTCCAGATTGAATTCCGATAACAACATGGCGGTCTCTCCAACGTTGATGCTACTGTTTTCCAGTGAAGCCGCTTCCAGGTCAACCAGGGACTCCAGATCCAGGAAGTCAAAATCGCTGCACACAGTGTTCATCGTAGTATTGGTGCGCACAGGCTCATTGTTGTCGAAGTAGATGTCGGCAAAATTTTCTATGAGCGCACCATCAGGATTATTGGCTTTCTGCTGAATGATGAATTCCACATATCCATGACTATCTGTCTCATTTGTGGTCGAATCAGGAAGCAAGATATTGTTGAAAGTCCAGGTCACTACATTTCCGGTTGCCTGATAGGTATAGTTATGACTAGCCACTCTGGTTTCCAGGGACTCGATATCTAGCTGCGCCACATCGATCGTGTCTACCAGTTGTACCCAGAATGCGGTGTCATTTCCAGTGTTCTGAAATCTAATTCTGTACTCGATTTCCTGATTTGGCGACACAAAGCGTTCTCCAGAAACTCCTGCGGGGGTAGCGGTTTTGTCGTTCGGGTCATAGGCCCCAATTACTTCAGTGCAGAACTTGTCTCTACTGAAAGCAAGGTTGCTGTTTGGAGAACTGTTTACAAAGCCGAGTGAAAAGGGTGCCGGTCCGCATAGCTCCTGAACACGCTGTACATAGTCGTGAAACGGATTGCCTTCATTACAATAAGCGGTCAGTCTGTGGGCTTTCCCATTAGCGGGAATCGAAACCGTCATTTCCTCTCCGGCTTCCAGTTGATAGTACTCAATGTTGGATAGGACATCGTCTTCATAGCAGCGAAATGTATTTGGTGTTTGCATAGACTCTCCAACATTGCTAATCACGAATATGATTTCGTCTCCCTCGCATGAGGAGCGAACTTGAATATCAGAGCCATCCCAAACAGGTTGGGCTTGGTTGCAGTCAGATTCTGGATAGATGGTGACTTCGGCACAAGCAGTAGAGCCCAGAACGGTGTCGCAATCCAAAGCTAGCATAATCTTTATTTGACCACAGAAGGCCATAGGTATATCGCCCAAATAAATTCGCACACGACCATCCTCCAGCACCTCATAGTCTTCCACAATGCTGTAACTTGAATTTCCTTCAGGCAAAACGACGTCGACATAGGCGTCTTCGGCCGTACTGGTTCCAAGGTTGCAATAGTCAACAAACAAGGGCAATTGATCACAGGCACGGAAGAATGGTGTCCAAATCTCGACCGACAAGTCCGTGCAAGTTTGCACAGCAGTCAAACCCATATTCAGGTTCTGGAAATCATCATCATAAGAAAACGAAGTCACAGTCAATGGCAGGTTTTCCGGACAACTGTAATTCCAAAGTAAATTGGGCAATTGTGGGAAGATTTGATGCTCTCCGATTTCGCTATTGATCTCAAAGTAACCCGAATTGTCGGAGAAAACATAGTAGCTCGCATCTCCATCAGAAACCTTGATGCTACCCAGACCTGTCTCTGTTTCATCGAAAATGCAATTCTCATTTTCATCCAGGTATACATAACCTGACAGCTGTACGCCGTTTAGGCAGCTAAAGTCAATGTTTTGATACTGTAGGAAATTGAGGTTTGGGAAATCCTCAAATGGAGGGGCTACCCCGATAAGATTATTAGGGCAAATGTCTAGAGCGTTTATCGCCAGCTCACTGAAATCCGGCAGATTTCCGACCAAATTGTTCCCACCCAGGTAGATTCGAAGCCCGGAGGTATTGGAGATGTCCGGAAATGGGCCTGTGAAGTTGTTGTTACGTAAGTCGATTTCTCCCATGCTAGGTAGGTTCACAATTGGGATAAGTCCACTGAGGTTATTGTCTCGGCAGTTGATCGTAAGGAGATTATCATACACGCTCATATCGTGAAGCTCCCCTTCGAAGTTGTTGCTTGCAAGCAATAGCTGCTGCATATTTGGGCAACCTTCTGATAGATCCGGAATCTCTCCAGACATGTTATTCTCGCCAACATTCAAGTCAGTTAGCAATGGTAGACTTATGTTCGGAATACTCCCGGTCAGTTGATTCGCTTGCAGGTTGAGTGAAACCAGCGACTCACAGCTGTCAAACAAGGGCAGCTCACCACTCAATTGATTGTTGTATAGTGTAATGTACTTAAGATTGGGAAGATACTGATAGTCAACCAAAGGACCAGACACACTGGTATTGGCCATTACAAACCATTCAAGCTTTGGCATGCCGGTAAACTCGACAAGATTACCTTCGATACCTACCGATCCGGAGAGGTCTAAAAACGTCAACTCCGGTAATTGTAGATCGAGAAGGCCGTTGCCAATAAGTCCGACGTTAGCAAGAGTGATTGCCTCAACATGGCAACCATCCTCTGTGAGCGTGACCCCTGACCAGCTTTCTAATGGACCGGTTAGCCAGTTCGTCGCGAACGACCAGTCTTCACCACTAAAGTGATTGTAGAAGTTCACCATTTGAATAGAATCACTCGCCGAAGCCGCTGTACACTGGGCTTTCAACTGCTTTACACTTCCTAAAGCCAAAAAGATTAGGAGGACTACTAGTCTCTTCATGTTGTTGTTTAGGGTATTCATAGACTTTCTGCGTTTTGTTGATGCTAATTTCGCCCAAAGCCGCTGCCTCGGCAAAAATAGCAAGGCGACATTGTTCAATAATTTGAGCGAAAAAGGAGTAGGTGTTTGTTCGTAAACAGTTGAATATGAGTCGATATCGGTTTATTCTTGTGCATGCTGTAATTCGATGTTTCTGACGGTAATAAAACCCTGTTTCATCTTTATTTTGTCTAAATTGTCCCTTGCAAGGGTTTTGGTCAGGATGAAACTGACTTAAATCTTGAATTTGTAATGACTATCCGGGTATTCCAAATCTCTTGTCCGTACAATTTTTGGTAGCATGCAGCTCAATAAACTCTTTAGTCATCTCCGGCTTTTAGATTCGGAAGAAGAGAAGCTTTTTCAGAAGTGGTTGGCCTCCCCTTTCCTCAATAGCAACCGAAAATTGGAGTCGCTGTTTCGCTATTTGCGAAGGTCCTCCCCTATCTATCAAGGTAGGCGACTGGCATCTGAGCGAATCTCTACAGCGATCTTCCCTGGCAAGCCCTATAGAGAGACAAGGATCAAACAACTGGGTGGTGAGTTAGTTAAGCAGTTGTATCAGTTTTGGCTGCATCTCGATCTGCAGGCAGATAAGGCGATGCTGGATACTCGATTGTGGAGGCTGCTCTACAAGCGCTCTCTCGTGCGACCTGCCGAGAAACTGAAGGCGAACAACAGAGCATACCTGTTTGAGGAAGTATTGCAGGCAGACAGTTCCAATATCGATCGTCATCACTTCGCCATGCAAGAGCATTTGCAGATCTTGCATCTGGGTAAGCGAGACCAGGAGCCCATGATACAAGAGGTGAACAACACTATTGATCGCTACTACTTTTACGAGAAGCTGAAGCACTACTGTAAAGCGCTCATTCAAAAGAAGTTTGGTTCCAAGCAATATGAGATCATCTTGATTGAGCAGATTTTGCAGGCGGTTGGGGAGCAGCGCTACCAATCCTATTTGGGATTGCAATTTTATGCGCATGCCGCTCGCGCACTCAAACATCAGAGCGATGAGGACTACGTAGTTGTCAAGAAAACACTCTTTGACAACATTTCCGGTCTCGACAGGAGGGAGCTGCCGATTATGTTTTTGGTGGCCAGAAACTACTGCATCCAAAGGCTCAACAATCGCAAGCGAAACTTTCTCGGAGAGCTATTCGAACTCTATGAACTAGAGAACGAACAAGGCATGATTCTCATCAATGGAAAGATTCCCCCCGCAACCTATAAGAACATTGCTACTGTAGCCTTGTTGCACAAGCGTTACACCTGGCTGGAGAAATTCTTACATCGTCACAGAGCTGCTGTAGAAGAAAACAGTTACCTATTCAATCTGGCCCAACTCCGTTTTAGTCAGGCCCGTTACGAAGAAGTTTTGCAACTGGTAGAACAAACCAGTTTCAAAGAAGTACTGATGAATCTATCCGCCAAGGCATGGCAGTTGAAAACCTATTTTGAGCTATGGGAAAAGTACCAGGACGACTACGCATATGAAGAAAGGCTCGAAGCACATCTCACTGCGTTTACCACATTCCTCAATCGCAAGAGAGCCCGCCTGCCCGGCCACTATTTGTATCATCTAAATCTGGCAAAATTCGTCCGCGAGTTGATTCGCTATAGTCGCCCCTATGAGCGTGATGAGCAGGAGTTGATGAAGCTGCTACAGAGAGTCAAGGCAACCGATCAGGTTGCGGAGCGGCGTTGGTTGGTGGAGAAGTTGAGTCGGTAGATTGCTAGCTAGCCAAAATACTACAAATCATTCCGCTACCAAATTTCAAATATTTTACACTTCAATTTCTAGGAGCGACAGGGCATCCCATCGCCCAAGCTGCCTACGCGCTATCCATTGCAATGGAGGCACTATAGAGCTTCTTCGCTGCTGTGCCGTATCTGTCTCTTCTTGGAGCCAGCTCCGCCACAGCGACTCAGGCGCTCTATAGCACCCCCATTTCCATTGCTATCGCGGCTATTTTGTCATGTTCGTGGCACGTAGCGGACAGAAAATGGTTGTCGGTAGGTTACACTGGGCATGAACATCTGCACGAAATTGGTCTGATCAATATGAATGGAAGATTGTATGATCCTCTTTTTGGTCATCTCCTCTCCCCAGACAACTTCGTCACTTCGATCACAAACAGCCAAGA
>JAHDEE010000034.1 GCA_020629005.1 Chitinophagales bacterium | reverse complement strand
TGACAGAAATAGAAGCCCTTAAAGGTGCTGCGAATTTCGTTTGCGTAGCACTAGCGGCTAAGCTCCAAAATTTATGCCTGACATCATCGGCCTCATCGGCAATCCAAACAGCGGGAAATCAACCCTTTTCAACGCCCTCACCGGACTCAACCAAAAGGTCGGCAACTTCCCCGGTGTCACAGTAGACCGAAAGTCTTCAACTCTCGACCTACAAGGGACGCAAGCAAGGATCATCGACTTTCCCGGCGCCTACAGTCTATACCCAAATGCCCAAGACGAACGTATCGTCGCCAATACATTGGCCAACCCCACTGATGAATCCTTTCCGGATCTAATTGTCTATGTGGCCAACATTCACCAATTGGAAAAACACTTCTTGCTGCTTTCCCAACTGATTGACCTCAAAATTCCACTCATCCTCACCCTCAATCTGGCTGATGAGGAAGCACCAGAATCAGCAATAGACAGCACTGCATTGAGTGATTGGTTAGGCATCCCAGTGCTAAAAATTAGTGCCAGAATGCAACAAAATCTGGATCAACTAAAGAGCATTATAGCACGCGTATTAAAAAATCCAGAAGAAGGTTTGTCCCATCAGAGCTTCCTGCAGCAAGACAATAGAACAGCACTTTTGCCAGCAGAGCTTCAGAACGATCTCGCAAGAAAAACCACTTATCAGTCAAACCTGCTCTTACATCACCACGATTGGATCTTAGGCATCAACACAGCGCAAAAGCAAACAATTGCCAAACATTTAGCGCAATCAACTATTGATAAACTAGGTCTCCAGGTTCAAGAAACCCTCGGCAGATTTGACCAGTTTGCCCCAAAACTAAAATCCTTCCGAAAGGCAAAACAGAAAAACCAAGACACATTTTCAGACAAGGCCGATTCCGTACTTACACACTTCATAGCCGGCCCAATCATCTTTGCACTACTGATGTTATTTGTATTCCAGTCCATCTTCACCTGGGCAGGAATTCCAATGGAAATGATCGAAAATATCTTCTCAACCCTCAAAGGCTGGAGCAGTTACGCGCTGGGACAAGGCTGGCTGCTAAGTCTTGTCAATGATGGTTTGCTTTCCGGACTAGAAGGAGTACTCATTTTCATTCCCCAAATCGCAATACTCTTCTTCCTGATCGGTATACTGGAAGAATCGGGATATATGAGTCGTGCCATCTATCTTTTTGACGGACTCATGGCCCGTTTTGGCATGAACGGCAGAAGCATAGTTGCCCTGGTGTCCAGCGGCGCATGCGCTATCCCGGCCATCATGTCCACACGAACCATTTCCAATCAAAAGGAAAGACTCATCACCATTCTCGTGTCTCCCTTTATCTCCTGCTCAGCCCGAATACCGGTTTATGCAATACTAATTGCACTTGTCATTCCTGCCACCACCATTGGCATCTTCAATCTGCAAGGACTCGTGTTCATGGGACTCTATTTGTTGGGTGTGCTTGCCGCGCTTATCTCCGCATGGATTTTCAAAAAGATCCTAAAATCGAACGAACGAAGCTTTCTCCTTTTGGAACTCCCCCCCTACAGAATGCCCTCTTGGAGAAACGTGCTCACAACTACCCTGCAAAAAGTTTGGGCCTTCATTTGGGAAGCAGGCCGCATCATCATGGTCATCTCTGTCATCCTGTGGGTCATGGCCAACTTCAGCTACGGAGACCAAATGGCCATTGCAGAAACAAAAGCCATCACAGAGGCAAAACAGCTAAATCTCACACCGGATGACACCGAGAATCTTATCGCCTCAAATCGACTAGAACACTCTTTCGCCGGCATCGCAGGCAAAACCATCGAGCCACTCATACGCCCCCTCGGCATGGACTGGAAAATGGGCATAGCCCTCATCACCTCCTTTGCAGCCCGGGAGGTCTTCGTCGGCACCATGGGAACCATCTATAGCCTCGGCGAAAGCGATGAACTCAGCCTTCGCGAGCACATGGCCAAAGAGACCAACCCTCGTACGGGACTACCAAGCTACACGCTGGCCACCGGACTCTCACTACTGATTTTCTACGTTTTCGCAATGCAATGCATGAGCACCCTCGCTGTAGTCAAACGTGAAACTGATTCCTGGTTTTGGCCAATCTTGCAGTTCATTTTCATGGGTGCGGTTGCATACCTTGGAAGCTTCCTTGTCTATCAAATACTATCGTAAATTTTAGGAGCGAAACGACCTTACCCAAGAACCGGGCTACCTGCTGTCCGTTGCAATGCAGGTACCATGCAGCCGCTTCGTGTATCCGGTTCAGCTGTCTGCTCCTTTGGTCGCAGCCACCTGCACCGGCACACTCAGTCGTCTGCCTGGCACCTGCATTTACACTTCCATCAGGGCTATTTTGCACCTTTGGTTTTCCGTGCTTGGTTTTCGATGATTGTCGAAGCCAATAGATAGTACCGACAAGAGGATTGGCCTTGGGGTATTTTGCCTTTTTCCCTCTACTCCATTAACTTTGGTAATACAACACCCAATCCTAAAATTTACTAGTAATCATGCTTCATCGCTGCCCAATCATCTTCGCCCTGCTGCTTTTGTGCAGCTCTTGCCATCACTATCATATCCAACGAGATTTTGCGCTTGAAAATGCTCCCCCAGCTCCAGATTACAGCCAGGACAAACACTGGCAAGCTTTACCTTGGACAGAAGACGCTGCCGATCTCCTGCCGGATAGCCAGCTCAAAGACAAACAGGCGGAAGCGGCAGTCGATGTATTCTTTGTTCATCCAACCATCTATTGGGGAAGACCAAAAGGCGAAAGTGATTGGAACGCTGCCCTTGATGCCCGCCGACTCAACAAACAAATACAAAAAACAACGATAAGACATCAAGCCTCCATATTCAATGCTGCAGGACGCATATTCGCACCAAAATACCGACAGGCTCATTTACATGCATACTACTGCAAAGATAAGATCAAAGGAAAACAGGCACTTGATCTTGCTTATCAGGATGTCAAACAAGCCTTTCAATACTACCTGGATCATTTCAATCAAGGAAGGCCTTTTATCATTGCTTCTCACAGCCAGGGCACCACACATTGCGCCAGACTCTTGAAAGAGGAAGTTAGCCAATCGGATGATTTGCTGGAGCAAATGGTGGTGGCCTATCTGGTCGGCATCCCAATTCCAGCCGACTCTTTGCCCAAAATCCCTGTTGGAACCAGTGCAGAGCAAACGAACTGTTTTGTAGGTTGGTGCAGCTATGCAAGTGATCATTACCCAAAAGATTACCACTCCTACCTAAAAGGTAAAGTTGCTGTTAACCCACTTACATGGACAACCGAAGAAACTAAAGCCGAACGGGCACTCAACAAGGGGGGAGTATTCAGAGACTTCAAAAGACTTCGGCCGGGATTTGCCGACGCACAAGTTCATGGCGGCATGCTGTGGATCAGCAAGATCGACCATTTCGGTCAAAAACTGTATCCCGCAAAGAATTACCATGCAGGTGATTACAATTTGTTTTGGTACAACGTCAGAGAGAATGCACAGCAAAGAGTTGCTGCATACCTTGCAGCCCGTACGGGAAAACAACGGTGATCAAAATGAATTGGCTCGATTGTAGAAATCGAATTTTACATCTCCAAAAAGGACTGGAGATCAATCAGACTGGAGCTTGAGCTGCTAGCGCTTTGCAACGCTGACCTCCACTCCTACAATTGCTTCACCACGACCGGAAGCGGTTCCACACACTTGCCCATCAGCGGCAGAAAGCCAATTGCTTTCTCGCCTCTTGCGAACCTTGTAGCGAACCGAATATTGATCCTTCAAATCACCTCGCAACCATACCCTTATCCCTACTGCCTTACGACGCTTGTCATCGTGACTAATAAATAAGCCATCTTTGCCAATACTCCCCGCTCCAATACGATTGTAAATCAGCTGATAATCAATACTCAAACCTGGATGGAAAGGCTGCAATTGTAGAGAAATTCCGATCAATTTGTCCCGCCGTTTTGCACTGTTGACCGCTTGTCCGTCTTGCAACAGACTTGCTCCCTGACGTTTGAATCCCAAGTGACCTCTCACCTGAAAATCCGGCAGGCTCTCCACAGTAGCCTGCGCATTCAGCACAGCTAATTCCGCATTCAACTTGCCATATCCATAGTACACGCTGTGCCCTTGTGCATCATAGGCACCAAAGCCAGGATCAATCTTCTCGCAAGATACCTTTAGAATTTGCCTTACCTCTTGTTCGCTCAGCTCTGGATTGACCGACAATATTAGAGCGATCACCCCAGCCACGCCAGGAGTAGCACTACTTGTGCCACCAAACCTTGCGGTATAAGATCCGGCGCTATCACCTACATTGACATCTGCAAAGTTTGAACCCGCGTTGTAGCCGGAGGCTCCAAGATTATCAGTGGTCCAAATTCCGGAAGAAAGGGGAGCAGGGTGATTGAAAGGTGCGTACCCCTGATCGCCACTTGGAAAACAACAAAATACTTGTTCCCCAAAGTCGCTATAGACCGATCTTCGGTCGGTATCATTACATGCAGCTATGGCCAATACTTTTTCATAGCTGGCATAACCGTCAAATTGTACATTTTCCCTACCATTTCCCGCTGCCCAAACCACGATACATCCCTTTCCATTCCTTCCCTTTTCTACAGCATAGTCAATGGCCTCTCTTGTGCTGTCAGGCAGAGGCTGAAACTTAATATGACGAGGATCATCCGCCTGATCCCAATCGCCATCCTCCGGGCCCCAACTGCAAGAGATCACATCGGCGCCTTGATCGACAGCCCATTCGATGGCTTCCGCCTCGGCCAGGGAGCCGAGATTTGCCAGTAATCGTATCGGCATCAAAGCAGCTTCCGGAGCTACTCCGGAGGCCTTTTGCCGGCCATTTCCCACGGCGACACCCGCGCAGGCAGTGCCGTGTGCCTCATTTAAGAACTGAGGTCTGGGGTTATCTGTCTTTTCCATTATATCGCGTGGAGACACTACTTTTGACCTCCCGCTAAACTCAGGGTGATCAATATCAATACCGTGATCAATAATGGCTACCGTTGCTCCCTTTCCTTTGCTTCTCTGCCAGGCCTTTTCTGCAGAAACGTGCGCATCGATAGTCTTACCCTGAAAGCTGGACTTCTTTAAATGCCATTGTCGAGTATAAGCCGCCTTCAATCTTCTTTCTCTAATTAGTTCCGGATGGCAAAGCTCCACATCTTGACGGGCTAAAAGCTTTGAAGTATCCTCAAATACCTGCATGCCCAAATCCTCGGCACCCTTGATAAAAAAACTGTTCTTCGAGGTCCTGCTTCGGCGCATGACCTTGAATCCTGCCTCCTTCAAAATTCGCTTACAATCGACCACTTTCAAACTATCTGAAAACTTGATAAAGCCATTTTCGGTGTAGAGATGAGTTTGACCAAAATCGTTCACTAGAATCCTGCCCGCAAATCGAATGGCCTTATCTCTGCCAAGCACCGTCCTTGCCTGATTCCTTACCCGAATTCGACTACCACTATCAGATCCGACACAGCGGTAAATAGCCACATTTGCCTCCGAAAAAGTAGAAACCAGCATAAGCCTTGGAAGCAGGGTTTTGGACTCATCAGCTAATTCTGCAGTCTCCAAAGTCTTCTGCTTCTTCAGTCGCACGCCAACCAAGTCTTCAGATACCTTCAGCGAAAACTGCTTTCCGCCTTTTCCACCATATTTATATTTCACCATAATCCTTAAGCGTTCTGATCTCCCTCAATATATAATATATTCCCCAATTATCAAGAGTTGATTCACGCCCAATTAAAGTGAATGTTGAAAATAGACACGGAAAATTGAAACCCATAACAAAATATGCCCGAAAAATTTGATCGTGCCGAATCTATTGTGCATTGATTGTCAAAATGGCTCTTTGAATCGCGAAATCGTCTCAATCGCGACCGAATACTGCTATTTTCCCGCAGAATTGCTAACTTTAAGAGTATGGCAGGGGTCAGCCTGCCTACCTAACAAAGTATATTAAACATCACAAATTATCCTATCATGAAAAAAATCGACAATTTGAAGTCGGCGTTTCTGGCGCTGACTTTGACTCTCTGTTGTTTTGTAAGTACAACCGCACAAGATGAATGTTCTACTGCTGTAACACTTGAACACACAACAAATTGCCAAAGCGTAGCTGCAACCGTTGCAGATGCTACAGACAGTGGATTGGCCGCTGAGGAATGCGGCATTTTTACCGGTACAGCAAACGACGACATTTGGTTCTCCTTCGTCGCAAGCGGTACAGAAGCTACCATTCTTGTAGATGCAGACTTTGACGCTGTTATCCAGTTCTATGAAGGAACTTGCGGCTCCCTCACCAACATTGGCTGTGCGGATGGAGGAAACCCAGAAAGCATTGAAGCGACTGGCCTGACAGATGGAGCGACCTATTTGTTCCGTGTGTACAGTTACACTTCAACTAGCTTTCCCGATATGACCGCTTGTGTCTTTGGGGCTCCTGCAGCATGTGCTGCTCCTACAGTTACATTTGAAACCTCTTGTGTTGATGAGGAGAACTTTCAGGTTGATGTGAATATCTCCGCAGTGGGAGATGCATCCTCTTACTCCATTTCGGATGATCAGGGTTCTGCAGCTATTACAGGTATCACCTCTGCCGACTCTTATAGCATTGGGCCATATCCCAACAACACAGATGTAGTGGTCACTTTGAATGATGCTGATGATATAGATTGTTCGCAATTCTCAGGTACCTTATCTACAGACTGCACTCCCCCCCCGGCAAATGATGATTGCTCAGGTGCCATCTCACTGTCTCACAATGCCATATGTATACCGATCTCTTCGACGATTGTAGCAGCCACTGATTCTGGTGTCTCTGACGACGATTGTCTTGGAACGGCAAATGATGATGTCTGGTTTAGCTTCGTCGCTAACGGCAGTACAGTAACGATTGATGTTGAAGATGACTTTGATGGTGTTGTGGAGCTTTTCAGCGGCGCATGCGGAAGCCTGGTTTCCCAGGCTTGTGCTGACTTTGGCCCAACAATCACCGACGAGGCAGTCGTTGATGGAGACACCTACTATGTACGTGTCTTTTACTACTTCAGTGGAACAACTTCCTCTCCAGACTTTACGATCTGCCTATCAGGTGCACCAATCAATTGTGTAGCACCAACCGTTACCTTCGACACCAATTGCTCTGATGAAGGAATATTTGAAGCTGTTGTTGACTTGACCGCGTTGGGAGATGCAGCGTCCTACTCTATCACAGATAACCAGGGTACCGCAGCTCAAACCGACATCACGGCAGCGGGAACTTACAACTTTGGAGCTTACGCTTCTTTGACTGATGTAATAGTAACTTTGACAGATGATTCGGACATTAACTGTTCGCAAGTATCAGAAAGCTTGACATTAAATTGCTCCTCTGCTCCCTCCAATGACGACTGCTCTGGAGCTATTGCCCTCACATTGAATGAGACTTGTACTACAAGCAGTTATTCTATCATCTCCGCAACTGATTCCGGCATAGCGCATGAAACTTGTGATGGTTTCACAGGCGGTACTGCCAATGATGACGTATGGTTCTCTTTTGTTGCTGGAGGTACAGATGCGGAGATCACACTAACAGATCCGTTCGACGGAGTTATGCAGCTCTATTCAGGATCTTGTGGCTCATTGGTCAATATTGCCTGCGCTGATGATGGTGTTGAACCAACAGTTGATGCTACCGGCCTGCTCAATCCTGGTGATACGTACTACTTTAGAGTTTACAATTACAGCTCCACCGCTACAAGCACACCTAATTTTGACATCTGCGTATTTGGCCAAACTTCACCTGCCTGTGTGAATCCAACGGTGACTGTGGAAGATGTTTGTGAAGACGGTGATGAAGATAATTTTTATCTCAGCGTAACCGTCGATTTCGGATCTGGCTCAGCATATGATATTGGAGATGATCAGGGTAGTGCTACTGTTGCTGCCATTGGCGATGGAAACCCCACACAGATTGGGCCGTATGCAAATGGAACTTCTGTAGTGGTTACCGTATCAGACACCGGGGATGCTAACTGTACCGTTTCTGCAGATGCTACCACAGGAGATTGCACTCCCCCGCCAATCGACCCGAGCTCAGACATTGATGATCCTTGTGCATGTAGCAATGCAAACAACATTGATAACGAGCCAGACGGTTTCATCGAACTATTCTATGAAACAGTAACGATAACTTCAGAGCCTGGTGAAACCTGGATGTTCGACCTTGGTACTACGGGTGTTCTCGATGCCGGAGGAGTTGACGCAACACCGACAATATCGGAAGGTCCAGCAGGAACGTACACGGTAAGCTTCTACCATGAACCGGTTATAGGATATACGGCCAACTTTAGCAACGGCATCGGTGGTTCTTTGTCCGAAGACAACAGTTGTGATGCCAACTGTAATCTCACAGCTGCAGATGTGCCAACAATGGGGCAATGGGGTTTGATTACTCTTGCACTATTGACACTTAGCTTCCTGTTCCTGACTGTGATGTCTGCTCAAGTCAGCGCGCCTAATGGCAGAACAGGCACGGTGAATCTGTTCCAATGGACAAGACTATCTTCTTATCCATTTGACCCACGTTTATTTAAACATGCTGCCATTATCACAGCCTTGCTGGTATTGGCGATCAGCTGCTCTACCTTATCAATCTATGGCTATCTGGCATTGACTGATGTAATAGGCACTAGTATTGCCGCTCCAATCTTTGCCTACTTGCTGCACCTGCTAGCGATCATGAATAAGCGAAACAACTAGTGCTGCGTAAACAAAGTACGTGACACCTTTAAGGAGCTTATCTTTTTGTCAGCCTAGGCGCGAGGATGGAGCATAGCCGTAGCTACGTGACTGACGAGCAACGAAGGATGACAGAAATAGAAGCCCTTAAAGGTGTTGCGGACTTCGTTTGCGTAGCACTAGTTTTTAGAGTTTGAAAAATTAAAATCCCCCTCTGCTTTTCGGCAAAGGGGGATTTTTTACGCCATTTTCAGACGATTATTGCAACAATGCCTTTAACTCAGCTATGGTCGATTTTGCACTACCTACAAAGATCCGATCCTCCCGAATAATCACTGGGCGCTTCAGAAAAGTGTATTCTTCAAGAATGTAGTTTCGATAATCATTTTCAGAAAGGTCTTTTTCCGCAAGCCCCAGTGAGCGATATTTCATCGCTCTTCGACTAAACAAGGCTTCATAGCTGCCTGCCAGGTCTTTCATTTGTTCAATCTGCTGCTCTGTTATCGGTTCTGCTTTAATGTTTTGGTAGACAAATTCATCACCAATTTCCAAATCCTTGATGATTCGTTTACAAGTGCCACAATTGCTGAGGTGATATACTTTCTTGGTCATTCTTTTTCCTTTTGGTTGCGAAATAAAACAATTAACTGCCAATGATGTTGTGGCAATGTATCTTTACCGCAAAGCTCTGAAATCTTGATCTCATTACCCATCTCTAACAAAAATTCTATGAGAAAGCAACTAGTTTTTTTGATCCTCGGCATCTGTTTGCTGTCCTTATCGGTAGCTGCACAAACACAGCAAGGCACAATTATGTTCCAGGACGAGGAGCGATCCATGCGGTTTTATGTGCCTGAAACCTATGACAGCACGAAAGCTTACCCCCTTGTTTTTAACCTTCATGGATTTGGCTCCAATGCTACACAACAAGAAATCTACTCCAGAATGGACGTTGTTGCGGAAGAAAACGAATTCATCGTGGTCTACCCGGAAGGTATTGGCTTCGAGAATGAGTTAGGAACATACACGCAATTCTTCAATGTTGGATTTAACGAAGACCAATACAACAGCTATCCAGACGATGTAGGATTTGTTTCCGCACTGATCGACCACTTCTCAGCCAATTACAACATCGATGCGAATCGCGTCTATTCCTGCGGCATGTCCAATGGTGGTTTTATGAGTTATCGTCTAGCATGTGAACTGGAAGACCGAATCGCGGCCATAGCATCAGTGACGGGAGTGATGACAGAGATCATGGTAGAAAATTGTCAGTCTTCTGTACCAAAACCAGTGCTGCATATCCACGGCGACAATGATTTGACCGTTCCCTATAATGGAGCCGATGGATTCCTGAGTGTGCAAGAGTCCATGGACTATTGGATTAGCCAAAACGAATGCAGCTCGGAAGCAATAACCGAAGACCTGGAGGATATTGTAGATACTGACGGCACCACTGTAGAAAAAACTGCCTGGACGGATTGCCAAAGCAACAAAGAAGTCTTGCATTTTAAAATCAATGATGGTGGACATACCTGGCCGGATGGCGTATTCGACATTGATGGAATGACCAATAGAGATATCAATGCTTCGGAAGAGATTTGGAAATTCTTTCAGCAGTATACCCTTGCAGGTCCGGCCGTTTCGTCGGCTACTGTAGAAGCACTGGAAGTGAGTAGTTTCCCCAACCCCTTTGTCGATCAATTGCAAATTGAGTGGCAAGGTGATATGCAGCAAATCGCCGTCTTCAATACAGCCGGAAGCCTGGTTTTTGAGCTACCAGCATCCGGAAAGAAGCAATGCACAATGCAAACCCAAACATGGGTTCCCGGAATATACCTGATAAGTCTTCAATCCAGGCAGGGAAAAAAGCAGATCATGAGAACAGTTAAGCTGGCTTCCAGCAACTAAAAAAGGCCTGCCCTCGGGCTAATATTGCTGAAAAGCAAATAAATCATCATATAGTTCCTACCTTCGCGCAGAATTAAATTGAAAATTTTGAAAGTAAAACTATTACCACAGTGTCTGCTGGCGATTTGCCTCAGCCTCGCTACTATGTCCTGTAGTGGTCAAAAATCAGAAACAAGCAAAGAAATATCAATGGATTCAGAAATCGACAAAGTAAGTTACAGTTTGGGTGTGAATATTGCCAAAAGCATTCAGCAGCAGGGAATGAAAGACTTAAATACCAACGCCTTTAGTCAGGCGATCACGGATGTGTTTGGAGAGGCGGATTTAAAAATTTCAGCACCAGAGGCCGAACAAACGCTTCAAGCCTACTTTTCCAAGCTAGCACAAGAACAAGAGGCGGAAGCTAAAAAAGCAGGTACCGAATTCCTTGAAGCCAACAAAGCCAAAGAAGGAATTGTTACACTTCCTTCCGGGCTACAATATCAGATAATCAAAGAAGGCACCGGACCGAAGCCCTCTTTGACAGATAAGGTGACGACTCACTACCACGGTACATTGATATCCGGGGAGGTGTTCGACAGCTCTGTCGATCGAGGACAGCCTGCTTCCTTCCCTGTAAGTGGAGTGATTGCCGGATGGACGGAAGCCTTGCAACTGATGCCTGTAGGATCAAAATGGAAACTTTTTGTTCCTTCAGATTTAGCTTACGGAGCAAATGGAGCCGGCCCCAAAATCGGCCCTCATACAACACTAATCTTTGATGTCGAACTAATCAGCATCGATTGAGCTGTCCAACATTGAAGGAAAATGACAAGGGCATTGACTGTTTCAGTCAATGCCCTTTTTTCGTCAAGTATCTGTGAATACCCGATCATCTCTTGGTATACCGTACAGGATTATCTCCTTGCTGTATCCATTTGTTGATTCAACAACTGCACTTCAGCTCGAAGTTCCTTTAGAATCCTGGCTTTCTCATTTGCGCTAAACTGCTTTCTGGCTTCAAGTTCTGCGTTCAGCGACTTGATCGCTTCAATCAGAATCGGAGTCATTTTGGCGTAGTCAACGGCTTTATAGCCATCTGATTTTGTCATCACTAATTCAGGGTATATCAACTCTAGTTCCTGTGCAATAAAGCCTATTTGCTTTTCTGCCGGAAAATTCTTTGCTGCAAACTTAGTGGTTCTAAAGTCATAGCTAACTCCCCTCATTCGCAAAAGATTGCTCATTGCATGCTGTAGTGGCTCGATGTTTTGCTTGAACCGACGATCTGAACTCAGAGGGGTACCATTGGTACAGATGCTGCCTGCAACATCCAGCGCACAATCCGGAGTGTCCGTCCCTATGCCAATACTGTAATCCATTACATATGTCATGCTACTATCTGCATTGGGTATCCAGATAGTCGTGCCTCGCTCTCCCGGCTCTCCTTGTGGACCAGTCATTCCCTGCGGACCAGGGGTGGTATTTGGAAAACAGATGATTCCAATTACTCCTGGATCACCTGCATTACCCGCAGGTCCCTGAGCACCAGTAGGGCCTTGTGGTCCGGCAGGGCCCACTGGTCCTTGAGGTCCTTCTGGTCCTGTGCTAGCCGTAGCACCAGGAGGACCCATAGGACCTGGGTCACCGTCTGGTCCTTTACAATCGGCGATGGTAAAGGCGCCATCTTCATTCTTGTCTTCCTCTGGATCATCAGCCAGGTTGTTATTGAGATCCCAACATTTCACACCTGGATTCCCGTCAGTACCACCTGGTAGACCTTCCTCACCGATTGGGCCTGGCTCTCCTTCAAGGCCTGCAGGTCCGGCCAAACCCATTGGACCAGCCTCACCGATTGGGCCAACACTGCCATCGCTGCCTGGCAATCCCTGAGCTCCTGCGGGCCCTTCTTCGCCTTGTGGACCCTCGATACCAGTGGGCCCCATAGCTCCAGCCATACCTTGAGGACCGTATGAACCCTGCGGTCCAGCTGGACCTCTTAAATTCTCAGCGTAAAGGGCGAAAGGAACTGAAAAGAGTTGTTGAGTTCCAAGCGTTGTAAAATTATCCCCTGCATTCGGGTCCATGGAAATTCGAAGGAATTTCTGTCCAGCGGACCAGTCCACAGACTCGAGGGTTATACCTTCACTATTTTCTACGGAACCAATCGCTATGCTGAATCTTCCTAGCAGGCCTGTTGTTGTTGTATGAATTTCTTCGTAAGCTACCGGTCCTGTTGCGGATTGATCCAGTATTTCGATCTGCACGGTAATTTCCTGGTTTTCTAGAGCCTCTCCCTCTGAGTTAGAAGCAAAGCCCTGGAAATTGAAAGCGTAAGGCGCCTGGGCTGATAATGTGAAGCACAAGAACAAACCCAATGCTATAACTATTAAATTTTTCATCTTATTAGTTTTATCGGGTCAGAAATTATTTTGACTGCTCAGTCAAGGTGCTTTTCATGCCTTCGATCTCAGCCTTCAAAAGCTCTGTCTCGCGCAAGAACGCATCATCTTCAGCTTTAAGGGTCTGCAATTGAGCATGAATTTCCTTGATGGCCTCTAGCAGGATGGGGTTCAGTTTTACATAATCCACGGCTTTGTAGCCATCTGCTTTAGTAATTACCAGCTCAGGAAACAGTTGCTCTATCTCCTGCGCTATTAGACCAATTTGCATGCTTTCCGGGAAGCGTCTTTCTGGAAACTCTTCTGTTCTGAAAGTATAAGTAACCCCCTGCATTTTGAGCACTTTTGCCAATACACTTTCCAGGTCTTCAATGTTTCTCTTGTATCTGCGATCCGAACTAAGTGCAACACCATTCGCGCAGATTGTTCCTGCGACATCCAGATCACAAGCAGGGTCATCTGTACCGATACCTACTTGTCCGTCAAAACTCAACACGTCCTCAGACACGTTCCAGGGAGAAATTCCTGGAGGACCTTGCTCGCCTGGAGGACCCTGAGGGCCGGGAGGGCCTTGTGGACCTGCCGCTCCTTGAGGACCCATTGGACCAGCAGGACCCTGTGGACCTTGTGGGCCTTGCGGGCCTGTTTCACCCATCGGCCCTGCTGGGCCCTGAGGGCCAGCTGGTCCTGAAGGACCTTGTGCGCCAGTTATTCCAGATTCACCCTGAGGACCCACCGGGCCAGTCTCTCCTGGTTCTCCAATACAATCATAGGGGTTGAAATCTCCATCTTCGTTTACATCTTCTTCTTCATCATTTTCCCCATTTCCGTTGGTATCCCAGCAGTCAATTCCAGGATCTCCACCACCGGGACCTTGTGGGCCCATAGGACCCTGTGGGCCAGGAGGACCTTGTGGACCTGCGTCACCAGACGGACCAACTTCCCCGTCAGGGCCTTGAGGGCCTTGAGCTCCGGAAGCACCGTCGGGACCTTGAGGACCTGCAGGACCCGGATCACCGGCATCACCCGAAGGACCTTGTGGACCTTGAGGACCAGGAGGGCCGGATGGTCCCTGTGGACCAGCTGGACCTTGTGGACCTTCAGCGCCATCTGCATGCAGTGCATATGGTACACTCAAAAGAGCCGTCGTGCTCACCAATTCGAAATCATCTCCACCATTTTCATCAATTGCGATGCTGATGCTGGTTGCTCCGTTTGCCCAGTTTACCGCTGATAAAGAGGAACCACTATCTCCATTTCCAATTGCAAGATTGAACAGTCCGGTATTTGTGGTCTGCACACTATGGGTTTCGGAATATACTGCGGCACCATCCTGTAGTATTTCCACTTGCACACTAATATCTTGTTCTATCAAAGGGCCTCCTTCGTCATCAAAGGCCACTGCCTGGTAGCTAAATGCCTGAGGAACCTGTGCGAAGGCAAAAGCGCTCAAAAGCAGCAATGTGATTAAAGCTATAATACTTTTCATTTCAATTATTTTTAGTGGTTTATTATTTAGTCTTGTTGATTTGATAGCAGGTCTTTCGTTCTGCAGAAAGATCCAAAACGGTCAGCAGGTACTGTCCATTGGAGAGTCCCTCTAGATCAAGCTGTGAAGAGGCAGTGCCAGGGGCAATGTTTTGGCTAATTAGCTTTTGGCCCTTCAAGTTGTGCAATTCAAGCGCAAATGCAGCGTCCTTCCTTTCTAGTTTCACAAAATCTACCTGGATAAAATCCATAGCTGGATTGGGATAAACACTTAACTGCACTCCCTCAATAGGTTGCGAGACTGATGTTGAAGTAATAGTTGCAGGTGGCTGAAATCCTTGCGAGAGGCTTACACTTGAACTCTCTAAACCGGAGCCAACTATAAGTTCTCCTGCAGTAAAGGAAAGCCGTAGTCCATCTGCCTCCAAAGTACCAGCGTTGGCAGTTACAACTTCGTTGCTGCTTGCTACCACCTTTTTTGTTGTTTGCGTGCTTTGTGCTTGTATTTGCAATCCGCAAACGACAAGTAACAAAGCGGTCATTAATAATCTCATTGTGTTGGGTATTTGTAAACAATCTTTGCAAGCATGGACGATAGCAGCGAATTGGTTCGGAAACAGTAGCGGAAAAAATGATGAGTGGCGTCAATACTTACAAGTTGTAAAGGGTGGTCATGAGCTGTCTAATATCCGGTTTCACAATTTTCTAAGATAAGCAATATTGCCTTGAATAGCTGGCTGCAAATCGACATTGCACACTGATAATCAACCAAATAGACCTATATTCCCTCAGCGCTCATGCTGCAAAGCCTCGTGTCTTTATGCCAAAGTAGCGCGATGGGCAGCGCTTGCAAAATAGCCCTGATGGAAGGGGAAATGGAGGGTGCAGCCAGGTGACTGAGTGTGCCGCTGGAGGGGGCTGCGACCCAAGGAGCAGACCACTGCAGCGGATACACGAAGCACCTGGATGGGCCCTACATTGGAACGGACAGCAGGGAGACCTGTTCCACGGCCGAATGTTGATTCGCTCCAAAAAAATCTTCACAATTGGGACAAAATGATGATTTTCTCAGCTGGTCGATTGCATTCATTGGTACACTTTGCCGAGCTGCTCTACGATTCTGTATGCAGCAGGGCATATGAAAGTGTTTTTGAGTGTGAGGGATAGCACTTGGTGAAATTTGCGGCGTTTGGTATGTGGATATTGGCGGCAAGCATCCGGACGAGCCTCGTAGACACTGCAATAGTTGTCGGAGCCCAGGAAGGTGCAGGGGGCGGAATTGAGCACGTAGTCATCGTCTTCATCGATGTGGAGAAACTTTTCCGTGAACTCGGCGGGCGTTTGTTTGAGATGTTTTGCCAGACGCTCGATATCCCGATTGTAAAAGGTTGGGCTAGTTGTTTTGCAGCAGTTGGCACAATCCAGGCAGTCGATCTCTTCGAAGACTTCGTCATGGATCTCCGAGACGGTAGCATCCAGATTCTTTGGTTTCTTTCTTTTTATCTTTGCCAGCAATTTCTGATTTCTGGGTTTAGCCTGGCTGGCTAGTTGTGGAAGTTTCTCGAGATCTGGATTCAGCATTATTCATCTATCAAAATTGCGCCACTGGATTGTGTGCGCCGAACTATCTTCATGACAAAAGTAATACTAAGAAAGAAAAGAGAAGCAGCGGTAATGAGATTTCATCCCTGGATTTTTTCCGGGGGAATTCGACGCATCGATGGGGAGCCTGAAGAGGGAGATATTGTGGAGGTTTTTGGTGAATCCGGGAAATTTCTTTGCAAGGGGCATTATCATCGAGGCAGTATTTCGGTGAGGGTGTTGAGTTATGAGCAAGAGGAATTTGATCAGGCATTTTGGACTGAGCGGATACGGAAGGCATATGGTCATCGACAAGATTGGGTTTGTGCTGAGGGGACTAATGTTTATCGATTGATCAATGCTTCTGGTGATCGCATGCCGGGTTTGATCATTGATATTTATGGAGATGCGGCGGTGCTTCAAGCTCATACTGTGGGCATGCATAGATTATTTCCTACTATTGCGCATGCACTTAGGGAAATTTATGGTGCTGAGTTGCAGACGATTTATGACAAGAGCGCTAAGACTTTGAAGGCTAATTCGGGCTATGAGCAGGAAGATGGATTTTTGCTGGGATCAGAAGAAGAAGCTGAAGTGCTGGAAGATGGGAATCGCTATCTGGTTGATTGGGTGAAGGGTCAGAAGACTGGCTTCTTTATCGATCAGCGCGATAATCGAAAAAAGCTAGCGAGCTATTGTGCCGGAAAAAAGGTGCTTAATACTTTTTGTTATACAGGTGGATTTTCTGTCAGTGCGCTTGGTGGTGGAGCCCGTTTGGTCCATTCTGTGGATAGTTCGCAAAAGGCAATTGATCTGACCAGGCGAAATATGGCGTTGAACGGTTTGGATCAGAAACATGAGGCCTATTGTGCTGATGTTTTTGAATTCTTGCAGGAGAGCAGTGAAGAGTATGAGGTAATTGTGCTTGATCCACCAGCATTTGCCAAGAATGTGAAGACTCGGCATAAGGCGGTGAAGGGCTACATCCGACTAAATAAGATCGCAATGTCTAAGATATCGAGTGGAGGCTTGATTATGACTTTTAGTTGTTCTCAGGTAATCGATCGTGCTCTTTTTGCGAATACAATCAGGGCTGCGGGAATCGAAGCCGGCAGGCAAATGCGAATCCTAGCAGAGCTGGGTGCCGGGCTTGATCATCCGATCAATTTATTTCATCAGGAGGGGGAATATTTGAAGGGGCTGCTTGTGCAGGTTTTTTAGAAATCAACAGGGGTAAAAGACAAAGCCGAAAGAGCAGTGCTCCTTCGGCTTTTTTCTGCATGAATGCAGGAATTCACGATCCGATTTCTATTCTTCGTCGTAAATGATCGGCGCCACCACTTCTTGATGTTTGTGCAGTCCTTGGTGCCTTCCTGGGTGCTGGCAACCAGCCACACCACATTTGGCTTTTCCGGCCTGGCTTGCTTTTCTACCTTTTCCTTTTCGTTGCTCCTTGTTTCTTTGCTTGTCGGTCCTCTCTCCTTGGTGTTCTGGTCTTTCTCGGCGATCTCTAGCTTGATCATCTCGTTCACCACGCTGTGGTCTTTCCGTTTTCGTGTCTGGGCGTGGTCTATGTTTAGTTGGTAATGTCTCTTTTGAAGGATCTTGAACAGGGGGCCTTGTTGGACGTTCCGTCTTTTCTGGTCTTGGCTTCTGCTTAGTCGGTCTTGTATTAGTTGACTTATCTTTAACCGGCGGTCTCGTAGGACGATCGGTTCTATCTGGTCTCTGTTTGGTCGGTCTTGTATTGCTTGACTCATCCTTAACCGGCGGTCTCGTAGGACGATCGGTTCTATCTGGTCTCTGTTTGGTCGGTCTTGTATTGCTTGACTCATCCTTTGCTGGTGGACGTGTTGGGCGTGTGTTCTTTTCTGCTTGGTCTGGCTTTGCTTCTTTTGCCTTCCGTTTGTTCCTTACTTTTTCTTCCTGCAGTTTCTTTTTTTCCTCAACAATTCGTTGCGTTTCTGCCTCAATTTGGGCTTTTTCGTTCTTTTTCTTCTTGCTCATGAAAAGACCACCCAATCCAGAATTTGAATTTTGGGCGTGAATCTGTGGGCTGAGCAATAGACCACAAAGTACGATGAGCAGGCAAGCGGTAATATGTTTCATAGCGTTCATTTTTGCTTTCTGCCCATTTGGATTCCGTAAGAGCAGACAAGTTTAATAAGCAGCAGCAATAGAAATCTGTTTATTGCAAGCATTGTGCAAGATTCCGCCAGAATTCAATTGATTGGGACAAATAACATCTAAATTATTCAAATACCTCTTCAAAATGGCCTCAAATTTGTCAGCACAAGGGTGCATTGTTATCATTTGATGATCTAGCAAGCATATTTAGTGCATTGAGATTGGTCAGATTATGGCTCTCGATTCAGCACAGACAAAATTTCAGGCCTATGCAGGAGCTTCTAACCTTTTCGATTCTACTTAATATTGGTCTGGCCGCTGCGTTAGTTTGTGGAGTAGCGGGAGTGAGAATGTATATCAGGAAGTGGGTCCATGACCTGTGGGCCAAAAAACATGAACAAAAAACTACGCACTTCACCTGGATGCCGAATAATAAAAATAAAATTGTATTCCTCGGTGACGGTCATATTGCACGTTGCCTGTGGCATGAGTTATTCCATTCCAACGAGATTTTGAATCGCGGAGTTGAGGGTGATACAATCAACGATGTACGTCAAAGGCTAGACGAAGTGATCGGCAGACGTCCCAGACAGGTTTTTATTATGGTGGGAATCAACGACCTACACCAAAATGCCTCCGTTCGGGATTGCCTGACTAATTATCGTAGGCTGGTAAACCAATTGGCGGATGACTTGCCTGACACAGAGATTTTCGTGCAAAGTATACTTCCCATTTACAGTAGTCAAACCAATATTTACGGCAGTCAAAACCTAAAGATTCTTGAGCTCAACGCAGAATTGCAAAAAATGTGCACAAGCTTGAGCCTTCAGTATATCGATTTACACCGGTTGATGGCTGAGTACACCGGAGAAATGAATCAACACTTTTCCAACGACGGAATCCATTTGATGGGCAATGCTTACATGTTATGGAAGTCCGAACTCGAAGAACATGTAAGATTGCTACCAAAGCTGCGGACTCACAAAGTAGGCATTCGAGAAATGAGTTACGCCTAGGGCTTCTACGTTTCTCTGACTAACCGAGACCCAGATTTCCAAAATTAGATTCCTGTTGCTGCTGCTCGAAGCCCTTCACTCGCTCTTCATACTTGGCTATCTCCCGATGCATAACAAGAAACCACAAAGGAGGAACGAAGGTTAACAGAATCATCGCAGGATAGCCCATTGGCATTTGTGGTGCATCTGGAAAGTGACGTAGCACCTGGTATTTCCTGCTTGCATTGTAATGGTGGTCAGAATGTCTTGTCAATTCAAACAACATGATTCTGCCTACTGGGTGATTGGAGTTCCAGGAATGGTGAGGTTGCACTTTTTCGTAGATTCCTTCTTGCACCTTGTCTCTTCTCAGGCCATAGTGCTCCAAGTAGTTGACCGTTTCCAGGAAAAGAACCCCTATGCTAGCCGCTATCAGAAATTGTAACAGCACCACGGGTCCAAAAGCCATCCCGATCAAGGCTGCGAATCCGATCTGGATCAACAGGTATTGTATCATCTCATTTTTCAGACTTAGAAATGGGATTTCTGCTTTTCGAAGTCTGTCCGCTTCTAATTTCCAGGCGGAGATGTAGCCTAGTACAACAGATTTGATCCAGAAGAGATAAACAATCTCCCACTTATCGGCCGATGCTGGATCATCATCCGTCGAAACATTCTTGTGATGTCCTCTGTTATGTTCGATAAAGAAATGCATGTACATAGTGGAAAGCAACAGTGCTTTGGACATGTTTTGCTCCATTTTTGTGTGCCTATGACCTAGTTCATGAGCCACATTAATGCCAAAACTGACACAAGAGATGCCCATTGTAAAGATGTAGGCAATTCGATCAACCAACATCAGACCTGGATCACTAACTCTATATAGAAAGTAAGCAAGAATTGTAAATTGCAAAGGCACAATGGCATATAAAACGTAGTCATAAGAACGGTCCGCCTTGGCAATTTTTTCTTCAGCTTTCGTCATGTTTCGTTCATCGCTGGGAAGAAGAAAGTCGAGGACTGGCACCAACAAGAAGATATAGATTGGCGCTACATAGGCTAACCATCCTGTTGAAGACAAGGATAGAAAAGCTAATCCGACGGCGATAAAAACCGCACTATATTTTAGTACATTAGCATTCATAGGTCTGGATTTAAGATGAGGGTAAACTATTTTTCCAGAAATAGTTTACTCCAAATGTAACTTACTTTGTTTAGAAAGTAAACTATTTTGTCAAAAATAGTTTACAGAAAGAAAATTAGCATATGGGCAGAAAAATGAGTGATAAGGATCGTAAGGACGATCCGGAGAAAAAGAATCGGTGGGTTAAGAGCTTATTGCCAATCATCAAGCAAAAGGGAATTAGCAGCTTCACTATGGATGAGATTGCCGCTCAACTAGAAAAATCAAAGGCGACCATTTACAAGTATTTTAACTCTAGAGAAGAAATCATGGCCTTGGCTATTGAGCAAATCCTGAAGGACGTTGGGGGCTTTCAGGAGATAATCAATGATCAAGACAAACCGTTTCTTGAGCGGTATATCATGTCCCTAAAATTTTTCTCCGGTCGCATCTCGGGTATATCGGTTGAGTTTCTTGAAGATTTGAAGCAAGGATACCCTCTCTTGTGGAAAAAGGTTGAAGAGTTCCGGGATATGGCCATACAGATATTGGGTGCCCATTACGAAATGGGAATGAAGAAGGGAATTTTCAATCGTTTCTCCACCTCGGTATTGGTAATGACCGATCAGTTGTTCTTTACTGCATTTACGGATCCAAAGTTTTTGGAAGCCAACAAGCTGAGCCCGCAGGATGCTTTTGATCAATACTTCCGGATGAAGCTCTTTGGAATACTCGGTTCTCATGAAACGGAAGAAATCTATCAGTACCAAACGGATGATTCCAGCTTTTTCAAGTAAGATAGCAGCAAACCTGCTGTTTGCAATTCAGTTTACGTGCAGGATGTGCAGAAATGAAATCAGAAATGCTTTTGCCTTAATGAGCTTTGCAAAAGTTATTGATTACAGCGTATAATGATCGGAGGAGCAGCCACCACCTCGCTATAGTTGTTGGCACGGTCTCGAATCTGTACTGTGAACTGCAGGGTATCCAGGTCTGGATAAATTCCGTCGGGAGTGCAAGGCGCACCCGAGATCGGAAGACAACAAACTGAAGCCAACATTACTTGAAATTCGCCAAAGATTCCCTTCTCGTTTCCAAGCGGAGTAATCGCAGGGATTTTATTTGGGTATACATGGGATCTTCTTGTGTCTTCGATGTAGAGATTGGCCAGCTGATCAGTAGCATCTACTCCGAGATCACCATCACCGTCTGTAAATTCTATAATAAAAACAATAGAATCTGCAGACCCGTTATTTCCACCATCATACATCGTTTGCAGGACTGAAACATTAGTAATCTCTGGCTCGACGGGAAACACTTCCGGCTTTATGCAACTACCCACCATAAAGAGAATGATACTGAGCTGAATAAGGTTGTGAAACAGTCTTGATCTCATAAAGCTATAACCCTTTCTTTAGCACAATTATTATGTAAGTATCCAGATAAGGGCTTTGCAGGTCAAAACTCCTATCTTTGCGCCCATCTTTCGAGTAAATAAACGCTTTTCCCCGGTCAAAAGATGTCTATAGCCAAGGAATTTTCTGTTCTTCACAAAAAGCTAAACAGCTTCGACGTTTCGCAGTTCGATGAAATTGCTTTGGAGATCTTCCATCTTCAAGCCAAAAGTGTGCCTATTTACAAGCGCTACATAGAGCTTTTGGGCATTGAGTCCGGAGAAATCAAGACTGTTGATCAGATTCCCTTCTTGCCTATTCAGTTTTTCAAAAATCACGAAGTAATCAGTCAAATCGAGAAGCATGAACTCACATTTCGTAGCAGCGGAACCGGCGGAAATGTGAGCAATCATTTGGTGTTTCGAAAATCCCTTTATCATTCCAGCATCATTGATGGCTTTACTGCTGTCTTCGGATCCCTTGAACAATACCACTTTCTTGCCCTTCTACCTTCTTACCTCGAAAGGGAAGATTCTTCATTGGTGTACATGGTCCGCCATCTTATGCAACATTCTGGTCAGGACAAGCTGGACTTTTACTTGCATGATTACGCTGCCTTGCGTCGGCGGATTCTGGAACTTCAGAAGAGTTCAAAGAAGCTATTTCTTATCGGAGTTAGTTATGCATTGCTGGACTTTGCAGAGGTATATCCCAAGGGACGATCTGAGATCCTTGTGATGGAAACAGGTGGGATGAAGGGTCGTAGAAAGGAGATGATTCGGGAAGAATTGCATGCTCGAATTCGCCGTGGATTCAATTGCACTCAGGTATTATCTGAATATGGGATGACCGAATTATTGAGTCAGGCATACTCCTTGAAAAATGGGGTCTTCAAGTGCAGCGACCGGATGACTATATTCATAAGAGATGTACAAGACCCTTTTTCACACATGGCTACAGGAGAAAGTGGAGCCATCAATATAATTGACTTAAGCAATCTCTACTCCTGTAGTTTCATTGCTACTGATGACCTTGGCGTGAAAATCAGCCCCAATGAGTTTCGGGTATTGGGTAGACTTGACCATAGTGATATCAGAGGTTGCAATCTCCTGGTAGTTGGGTAATCAGTATTCGAGAAAATCGGATTCACAGTACTTTCTGATGTCACCAAATGCCTGTAATACGTTTAGCTCATATGCGCGATCCAAATCTCTGCAAGCTTCTCTGGGTTGATTATTGCTAACAAAAGCTAAACCCCGATAGTAGTAGGCTAAGCCATCCATGGGCTCCAACTCAATGTTCAAAGAGAAGTCTCCAATCGCTTCATCATATCGACCAAGTAGTCCTTTGGCAACCCCCCTACCCTTGAAGGCGGGCGCAAAATATGCGTTGTGATCTATTACCTTGTTAAAGTCTCTTACCGAAGACTCATAATTCTTGAGCATGGTGCTTACCGATCCCCTTCCTTGATAGGCCATCCAATAATCTTCCTTCAGCAAGATCGCCTGATCATAGTGCTTTAGGCTCTTCTTGTACTTACCTTTTTTGAAGTAGGCAGTTGCCAGATTGTAGTGCAGGATTGGGTCCCTATTGTCGACTTTCAGGGCTTTATGAAAATCTCGAATTCCTTTCTTTATTTCCGCAATTTCGACATAGGCATTTCCACGCAATTGAAGTAGTTCCTTATTGCCAGGATCTAGACGAATTGACTTATCCAGCAAAGTGATCGCTTCCTCGTAACTTCTGTCTTTGAGCTTAAATAGTGCCTGGTTGTAGAAGTATTTTATGTTTTCCTGATCATTAAAGGTGATTTCTTTCTTTTGCTCTACTACCAGAATGGTATCCAAATTGGAGAAAAGATGAGGCTCGATCGACAATCTCAGCACATTGGGATCTTCCGGACTATCTTCACTGTATTGTTGTTTAGAAGAGAATTCCTCGGCGGAATTCAATTGTTGGTTATATAAGTTTGGTTGTTTTTCGGCCTTTGCCTTGGCTTTCTCATCACGTTTCTGTTCGGCTTTGAGTCTTGTCTCCTCTTTCTCCTTCTTGCGTTTTTCCTTTTCTGCAAGCTTTTTTTGCTCCTCGGCAGTGAGCGGTTTACTGCTTTTACTAGATGAAGCTTTTTTATTGTCTTTCTTTTTCTTGGCCGGCTTCTTCTTGACTGGCTTCTTTTTATCCTTTTTAGGTTTCTCTTCCTTCTCCTTCTTTTTCTTTTGAGAGGGTGTTTCTTCCTCAGCTCCATAAGATTCGAAATCCCCTTTCAGTTGAGCGTGCAGTTCAGGCTGAAAGACAAGACTTAGAAAAACAAACAGCAATAGAGATACAACTCGCATAATTTCCCTGGTTTGGTGGCAGTTATTCAACTGTATACTTTGTACAACGTTTAACGAACAATTACTTCGAGGATGTATTCCTCGCCCAAATCCTCATTGATCATGCTTTTTATCTTTTCCTTTGCATAATGCAACTCATTCCTTAGAGGGGCTGAAACCACTTCGACAAAAAGTTTTCGATCTTTCACATAAACACTTTTAGTTCGGTCTACGATGGGTCGCCCCATCAGTTTACGCCACAAAGTTACAACTCGTGCTTCCGAAAAGCGGTCTTCGACATCAAACTTTTGGATCATTTGCTCAATTAGTGAGCGTATCGGGATACCGTCTTTCTTCTTCTTCATTTCTCTACTTTTCCATTGTTGACTGTGACTGTATTGAAGGATATGCCTTCAAGGGCAAATAAGTCCTCTAGCCGCTCCCTCTGAGTATCTGACATAAAAATCTGAGAACCAGTGTTGCGTTGCAAAAGTGACAGCAGCCGGCCCATTCTATCGGGGTCAAGTTTGTCAAAGATATCGTCTAAAAGAAGGATCGGGCTAATTTTTTTTTGCTTTTTGAAGATCTCCAGCAAGGCCAGTTTCAATGCTAATAAGTAAGTCTTTTGTTGACCTTGAGAACCAAAACGCTTGATTGGCCTTCCACCGAGCGAAAAAACGAGATCATCTTTATGTATTCCAACCGTAGTTCTTTGCAAGATGAAATCCTTTTGTCTACAGGCCAGCAACTGATCCCTAAGTGAAGCCTCGAACATGCTGGTTTTTAGCTGCAAGCCAACGTGCTCTCGTTGGAGACTGATGTGTCGCTGATGAGCATTAAAAAAAGGCAGCAAAGCCTCGCAAAGTTGGGAGCGTTCTTTGGCAATCAACATCCCAGCTTCCTCCAGCTGCGCATCGTAAAGCAATAGTAGTTGTTCATCTATCCCAGACTTAGAATCGGCTTTCAAGAGTGCATTTCTTTGGGCTAGCGTCTTTCGGTAGTTCTGCAGACTCCGGAGATACTCAGGATTTAACTGTGAGAGCACTTCGTTGATTAATCTTCTGCGGTCTTCACTTCCTCCTTCTATCAGCTTGTGATCTCCAGGCGAAACAACTACCACTGGAATCTTTCCAACATGCTCGCTAACTCGACCATATACCAAATCGTTGCAGGAAATCTGCTTTTTTCGACCTTGCCCGAGTTTGCAGGAAATGGAGAGATTTTCTCCCTGATTCTCAAACTCTCCCTGAAGAATCATGAAGTTCTGCTCATGCCGGATATTCTGCCTATCAAGGGGGCTGAAATAGCTCTTGCCGATGCACAGATAGTAGATTGAATCAAGCAAGTTTGTTTTTCCTGATCCATTTTGACCGGCAAAGAGATTAAATCCTCTTTTAAATGCTGTATCCAGTTCGATAAAGTTCTTGTAATTCCGGAGGTGTAGATGTCTGAGATACAATACGGTGTCTAAATAGGTAAAAAGGAAGGCAAAGCACAGGACGACAAATTAAATGAAAGACTGAAAATCGACAAAATTTGCCTATTTTTGCACCTAAAATTCGCCTGAATGGCCAGCACCAAGGTATCACAAAATAAGAAACGAAGTAAGTCAAAAATCAAATTTGATAAGGAAACTTATCTCTTTTGGTTTGAAAACATGTACTTGCAGCGAAAGTTTGAGGAGAAAGCCGGGCAATTATATGGGCAGCAAAAAATCAGAGGCTTTTGCCATTTGTATATTGGACAAGAAGCTGTATCTGCCGGAATTGTAACTGCTACAAGGCTAGAAGATCCAATAATGACTGCATATAGGGATCACGGACTTGCCCTTGCAAGGGGAATGACACCGAACGAGTGCATGGCTGAATTGCTGGGAAAATCCACTGGTTGTGTCAAAGGCAAGGGTGGATCGATGCACTTTTTTTCCAAGGAGCGTTTCTTCTTTGGCGGGCATGGTATAGTTGGCGCACAAATTCCGATGGGCGCTGGACTTGGATTTGCCGAAAAGTACAAGGGCACTGATAACGTGTCGATAACACTCTTTGGTGATGGTGCTGCCAGACAAGGTGCCTTGCACGAGACTTTCAATATGGCGATGACCTGGAAATTACCTGTTGTTTTCATCTGCGAAAACAACTATTATGCGATGGGTACTTCCGTTGAGCGGACATCGAATATGCCGGACATTTATACGCTTGGGCTTGGTTACAATATGCCGAGCGAGCCAGTAGATGGCATGAATGTTGAGGACGTACACGAAGCGGTTGCCAGGGCACTTGTAAGAGCCCGCAAAGGCGAAGGTCCTACTTTTCTTGAAATACGAACTTACCGATACAAAGGGCATTCGATGTCGGATCCTGCAAAATATCGAACTAAGGCAGAAGTGGAAGATTTCAAGGAAAGGGATGCCATCAAGACGGTCCGAAAGACCATTTTGAAAAAGAAATATGCCACTGAGGAGCAATTGAAGGAAATTGAAGCAAAAGTAAAGAAGCAGGTAGCGGAATGCGTGAAGTTTGCCGAGGAATCCCCTTATCCGGATGTCTCTGAACTTTATAAAGATGTTTACATGCAACAGGACTACCCTTACATTAAGATATAAGATCAAAGCTTAGATTATTAACCACCACAGTTACTTGAGTTACTTGGAAAAAGACTTGTACAGATCATGGCGAAAGTGAAACGGAAAAGAAAGCAATCAGCAAAGGAGCCAGAAAGCATATTTGAGAAAGACATAAATCTGGATCTCGCGAAATCCAATGCCGAGACCTTTGTCGAAGAAAACAAGGGAAAAATTCTGGGAATACTGGGATTATTTCTTGCTGTCGTTTTGGCATATATGATCTTCACCAGGGTGTATATCCCGAATCAGGAAAAAAGTGCACAGGCTGAAATGTATGCTGCTGAGCAACTTTTCAATAATGGTGAATTCCAACAGGCCCTGGATGGCACGGACAGTCAAAGCGGCTTCCTGGATATCATCGATTCCTACAGTGGCTGGGCTCGACCAGCCAATCTGGCAAACTATTACGCTGGAATCTCCTATCTGAATCTCGGTCAGTTCGACGAGGCTATCGAATTTCTAGGTAACTACAGCGGAAAGGATAAGATTATCAGCGCAATGGCACAAGGTGCAATGGGAGATGCCTACACGGAAAAGGGAGAAAATGCTACAGGTATCGGCTACTACGAAAAAGCCGCCGCCTATGACAATGAGTTCACAGCACCACTTTTCTTGCTTAAAGCTGGACTTGCCTCCGAAATCAATAGCGACATTGATGGAGCAAAACGAGCTTTTGAGCGCATCAAGCGCGACTACCCGGAGAGTACCCAAGCCCGGGACGTTGAAAAGTACCTGGCTAGATTAGGCGCAAAGGCCGCTTTATAGGGTCACCCCTAAAGGGCAGTTTAAGAAGCGATTACAAAAGAGAAAATCGGTAAATTTCAGTGATTTACCGATTTTTTTTATTTTGGCGGCTCACTATCAAAATCCTTCCATGGCTAGCTACTTAAAGAACCTATCCGACTATGATGCGGATACCGTTCCCTCTGCCTCCGATATGAAATTTGGCATCTGTGTCGCAGATTATCATCAAGAGATTACCCATGCTCTTCTTCGTGGGGCTTATGAAAAGCTGTTGCAGCACGGTTGTAGCGAGCAGCAAATCCATACCATTCATGTTCCAGGGGCTTACGAACTTCCTTTTGGTGCACAAATTGTATATGACAAACATTTGCCAGATGCAGTTATTACCCTGGGTTGCGTAATCAAAGGGGAGACAAGTCATGATCAATACATCAACCAATCTGTGTCGATGGCGATCATGCAGCTTGGCCTTCGATATTCTAAGCCCTTTGTGTTTGGTCTCCTGACACCAAACACTGAAGAACAAGCATTGGCGAGAGCTGGTGGACAACATGGAAATAAAGGAGTAGAAGCTGCCGTCACAGCGATCAAGATGGTACACTTGAATTCTTATAGAGAGCCAAAAAGCACAGGTTTTAACCTGTAATCGACAGGGCTAAACTTCGCAAGATGAAACTACACGCAATTGACACAGGTCTATTCAAGCTTGACGGTGGAGCCATGTTTGGTGTCGTACCGAAAGTACTATGGAAGAAAATTAATCCTCCAGATGAAAACAATCTATGTACCTGGGCAATGCGTTGTCTACTGATCGATTCTGGTGAAAGGACGATCTTGATCGACACGGGCATTGGCGAAAAACAAGACGAAAGATTCAGATCTCATTTTCACCCGCACGGGGAGGATAGTCTAAAAGGCTCGTTGGAAGCGGCTGGCTACAGTCAGAAAAAAATCACGGATGTGCTATTAACACATCTGCACTTTGATCATTGCGGGGGAGCAGTAGATAAAAACAGTTCAGGTGCCTTGACACCAACATTTCCAAATGCGACCTATTGGAGCAATAAAACACATTGGCTTTCAGCAATGTACCCAAACAAAAGAGAAAATGCTTCATTCCTCAAAGAGAACTTTGTGCCCTTGCAAGAGGCAGAGCAGCTGTCGTTTCTTGAAGACGGAGCTGAGCTTGCTCCAGGCGTCAAAGTTCATTATGTTTACGGGCATACCAATGCGATGATGTTGGTTGAGATAGAGGCCAGGGCCAAAACCATATTGTATATGGCAGACCTGATACCCTCAGCAGGACACGTGTCTCTCCCATATGTGATGGCCTATGATATGGAGCCCAGAAAGACGCTGGATGAAAAAGCAAAATTTTTAGAGTATGCCTTTCAGAAGAATGCCATTCTATTCTTTGAGCATGACCCGAAGATAGAATGCTGTACACTGAAAAAGACCGCAAAAGGATATCGCGTCGATAAGACCGGTAAACTGAATGAGCTGCTGAAGATTTAAACCAGGAATCACCGCTGCGGCTTGATTTGAAACAAATCTTTGATCGTAAGGAACAACCATGACCAACAAAAAAACTACAGTGAAAAAGATCGGAGTACTAACCTCCGGAGGAGATGCACCGGGTATGAATGCCTGCATTCGCGCCATCGTACGCACGGCTCAATATAATGAGCTTGAGGTTGTAGGAATCATGAGAGGATATAGCGGAATGATGGAAGGGGATTTCATGGAAATGGGTCCACGGTCAGTAAGCAATATCATTCACAGAGGAGGGACCATCCTGAAGTCTGCAAGAAGCAAGAGGTTTAAGACCAAGGAAGGCATGGAAGCCGCTTATAAAGCCCTGAAAGAAGCTGAGATTGATGCTGTGATTGTAATTGGCGGTGATGGGACTTTCAGAGGAGCAAACGAGTTCAGTAGCAATTTTGATATCCAAATGGTGGGAGCTCCGGGTACCATCGATAATGATTTATACGGAACTGATTTTACAATTGGCTACGATACAGGAATCAATACGGCACTGGACGCAATTGATAAGATAAGAGATACTGCACATTCCCATAACCGATTGTTCTTTATAGAAGTGATGGGAGGCGATGCAGGCTTTCTGGCTCTGTGGAGTGGTATTGGCGGAGGCGCTGAGGCCATCCTGCTACCAGAGTTTGACACAAGCATCGATGGCTTGATAGATACGCTCAGAGGTGGTTATGAGCGTCAAAAGTCTTCAAGCATCGTGGTTGTTGCCGAGAAGGGAGGTGCTGGCCGAGCGATCCACATTGCGAATGTTGTCAAAGACAGGCTGGATCAGTATGAGATTCGGGTTACGATACTGGGACATATCCAAAGGGGTGGAACACCCACTTGTAGTGATCGCGTGCTGGCAAGTCAACTTGGTTATGAATCGGTTAATGCAATCATACGCGGCGACAATCGTGTGATGGTGGGTCTGGTGAATCAAAAGCTCACCTTGACCCCATTTGACGAGGCACAAAAGCACCATGTTAAGGCGGACAAAAATCTGCTTCAGTTGGCCAAGGTTTTGTCTTACTAGAACCCTGGGCGCTTAGCAAGAGTGAGTAAAAACCCAATTCGGAGTCTTCAACGGTCGCTGGTCGAAGTCGAAGCGCCCGTTGAAGAGTGTTTCTGATACATATGCTGCTCAATACTAGCTTCGTAGTCCTCCAATAACGGGCCTTTCGGCTCCGCTCAAGGACCGTCATTGGCTACTGCATTAATATGCGCAAAGTCCTTTTTCTGGCAGACGAAATAGTTTTTTGCCCACTCTGGAGCGCTAGTTCCGATAACTAATTATTCGGTCTTGCGGCGTGACAATGTGCTAAAACTCAAAGGATTGAGTTGGCTTACTTGCAAGATCAATTATCTGATCGAATTCTTCCGGACTCAAATCATTGTAGAAGAAATTTACAGGATCGATTCGCTTGTTGTTTTTCCACACTTCATAGTGAAGGTGCGGGGCTGTAGAACCGCCGGTATTGCCGACTTCGCCAAGAACGTCTCCTCTGTTTACTTCCTGCCCTACTTTGACAGATATCTTGTCCAGGTGAGCATAAAGCGTTTTGTAGCTGTAACCATGAGCAACTTCCACGTAAGTGCCGTATCCTTTGCGCTTTCTTGAAAGGTGGCATTTTACCACTTTTCCTTTACCAGTAGCATATATTTTGGTACCAGTTGGAGCCGTAAAGTCGACTCCATAGTGCATCTTCCTTCTCTTATATATGGGATGCATTCTCATTCCAAATCCTGAGGAAAGTCTTTTTAGATCAGAATTGGAAATTGGCTGGATGGCTGGAATGGAGGCGAGCATGTCTTCCTTGTCCTTCACCATCTGGGCAAGGTTGTCGTAGGACTTTGATTGGATGTATAACTGCTTACCTAGCTTTTCAATTTTCTCTGCTACGGCCTTTAGGGCTTCACCATTGCTGAGGTTGTCGAGATACTTCCATCGATCCCCGCCACCAAATCCCGCCTCTCTTACACTGCGTGGAATTGGCTCGGCTTCAAAGATTGCGCGATAAATGTTGTCATCTCGATCTCTCAACTCCTCCAAAACCACGGAATAGGTCAGCAATTTCTGAGACATGTTATCCACATGTGAGTTCATCTGAGTAAGCTCCCGTTTCATTTGCTTCTCTTTTGGAGAGTCAATGTATCGGAAAGCAAATGCAACAATAATAGAAGCGAAAACAATGGTTGCACAGAGGAACCCAAAAACCCTCAACAATTTGGTTTGCCAGGAGGTTTCGACCTTTTCATAACGAAGACTGCTGGTGTTGTAATAGTACTTGTCTTTGGTCATGCCTTAGGAATAAAATGCTTAAATTCGCGCAGTTTTATAGCTGGGAGTGAGCAAATGTAAAAACATTATCACGATTAGCGAAGATTTAAGCCAAATTTAAGAGGATAAAATGATGACCTCCAAGGAAATAAGACAAGCATTTTTAGACTTTTTTGCAAGTAAAAAGCATGAAATTGTGGCCTCTGCACCTGTAGTGGTGAAGAACGATCCCACACTCATGTTCAACAATGCTGGCATGAACCAATTCAAGGACTATTTCCTCGGTAACAAAGAGCCAAAGAACCCACGAGTGGCTGATACACAGAAGTGCTTGAGGGTTTCCGGAAAGCACAATGACCTGGAAGAAGTTGGTGTAGATACCTACCACCACACTCTCTTTGAAATGCTCGGCAACTGGTCTTTTGGAGACTACTTCAAAAAAGAGGCCATTGATTGGGCATGGGAGTTCTTAACCGAAGATCTTAAAATTGATAAAGGCCGGATCTATGTCTCAGTCTTTGCAGGCGATGAGGAGATGAATTTGGGCCTGGATCAGGAAGCTTTCGATTTGTGGAAGGCGCATTTACCTGAAGAACGCATTTTGGCTTTTGATAAGAAAGACAACTTCTGGGAGATGGGAGATGTAGGGCCGTGCGGGCCTTGTTCGGAAATTCATGTCGATATGAGACCTGATGCGGAGCGAGAAAAAGTTTCGGGTATAGACCTTGTTAATGCCGATCATCCACAGGTAATCGAGATTTGGAACCTGGTCTTCATCCAGTTCAACAGACTGGCTAATAAGAGTCTGGAGAAACTGAAAAACAGCCATGTCGATACAGGTATGGGATTCGAGAGACTCTGCATGGTCATGCAGGAAAAGGAGTCCACTTATGATACGGATGTGTTCACTCCTATAATCAGGAAGATCGAACAATTGACCAAAGCCCGATATGGCACAAGTGAAGAAATAGACATTGCACTAAGAGTAATAGCGGATCACGTAAGAGCCATCAGCTTTACCATAGCCGACGGTCAATTGCCTTCTAACACTGGGGCTGGCTATGTGATCAGAAGAATACTGAGAAGAGCAGTAAGATATGCTTACAGCACACTGGATTATAAGCAACCTCTGCTATATCAACTGGTACCTACACTGGTGAAGGACTTTGGACAAGTGTTTCCAGAACTCGCTGCCAATGAAGCGTTTCTGGGCAAGGTGATCATGGAAGAAGAAAACTCTTTCCTTCGTACACTGGAAGGAGGACTCAAACGATTTGCACAGATCGAAAAGGATACCGTTGCAAAAGGATCCAAGCAGATTGAGGGAGCAATCGCCTTTGAACTCTACGATACTTACGGGTTTCCAAAAGATTTGACGGAGTTGATGGCCAGAGAAGTGGGCATGACAGTCGATCTTGTGGGCTTTGACAAGGCACTGCAGGAGCAAAAACAAAGATCCAGAAGTGCAAGTGCCGTGGAGTCGGCAGACTGGGTGATCGTAAATGAAGGCAATGAACAGACCTTCGTTGGTTATGATGAAACCAGCAGCGAGGCACGCTTAATGAAATACCGTAAGATTGTCTCCAAGAAGAAGGAATCCTATCAGTTGGTCCTGGACAGAACTCCGTTTTATGCAGAATCCGGTGGACAGGTAGGGGACAAAGGAAAAATGATCATCGATGGCAAAGAGGTGGCTGTCTTTGACACCAAGAAAGAGAATGACCTGATCGTGCATTTTGTGAATCAATTGCCCGAAATTTCTGAGGGTAAGGTCTTGGCTGAGATCAACGTAGCTCGCAGAATGGATATCAATAAGAACCATACGGGCACCCACCTGTTGCATGCGGCACTCAAGCAAGTGCTGGGAGATCATGTGAATCAAAAGGGCTCGCTGGTTCATCCGGATTATTTGCGTTTTGATTTTTCTCATTTTTCCAAAGTCAGCGACGAGCAACTGGCTGAGGTGGAATTGATCGTAAATCAGAAAGTACGGGAAAACATTCCATTAGAAGAAAGCAGATTCACTCCCTATGAAGAGGCGATGAAAATGGGGGCTACTGCACTCTTTGGAGAAAAGTACGGGGATCATGTGCGAGTCATTACATTTGACGAGCAGTTTTCCAGAGAATTGTGCGGTGGAACGCATGTGAATGCTACAGGCGAAATTGGCTACTTTAAGATTTCGCAAGAAACTTCTGTGGCCGCAGGTGTGCGTAGGATCGAAGCGCTGTCAGGCGCAAAAGCCGAACAGTTCATCAATGATACGGTGAATGCTGTAAAGCAGGTCAAAGCCATGTTTAAGAATCCTAAAGATGTTGTAAAGGCGGTCTCTTCAGCCCTGGACGAAAATGCCGAGCTCAGGCGACAACTGGAATCTATGCAAATGGCACAGGCAGCCAGCATTACAGCTTCCATCAAAGATTCTGCAGAAGAGATATCGGGAGTTAAATTCATCAGTAAAAAAATCAGTGTTGCTGATGCAGGAATGATAAAGAAAATCGCTTTCGACCTAAAGCGAGCCATTCCCAATTTGGTGCTTGCACTTGGGGCCGAAGTAGCTGGCAAAGCGCATCTCACCATCATGGTGGACGATGAGCTGGTAAAAAGCAAGAATCTGGACGCAAACAAAATGGTTCGAGCCATTGCGCAACACATACAGGGAGGCGGAGGTGGACAGGCCTTTTATGCTTCTGCAGGTGGAAAAAAGCCGGAAGGACTGGATCAGGCCCTGGCCGAAGCCAGAAGTTTGGTTGAAAGTTTGTAGAAGTAGTGGAAGAAATGAGTCAATCAGTCGGAAAATACGAAACGGTTGTAGGTTTGGAGGTGCATATGCAGTTGCAAACCAAAAGCAAGGTATTTGCTTCCGACCCTGCACAATTCGGAGCTGATGCTAACCAGAATACCAGTTACATTACAATGGGGCATCCAGGCACTCTCCCACTGCTAAACGAAAAAGTGCTGGAATATGCTGTCAGACTTACACTTGCTTTGGGTGGTAAGGTGAACAGGTCGACCGGATTTGATCGCAAGAATTATTTCTATCCCGATCTCCCAAAAGGTTATCAAATTACCCAGGACAGAAATCCGATCTGCCTTGGCGGTCAGCTGAGCATCCAAACTGGAGGCAAATCCAGAGAAATTCCAATACACCATGTGCACATCGAAGAAGATGCTGGCAAAAGCATTCACGATCAAAATGATCGCTTTTCGCTGGTGGACCTAAACAGGGCCGGTGTGCCCTTGCTGGAGTTGGTTACCGAACCTGCGCTAAACGGAGCAGAGGAAGTGGACGCATTTATCAATGGAATACGACAACTCGTGCAGTACCTGGAGATTTGCGATGGAAATCTCGAGGAAGGAAGTATTAGATGTGATGTAAACATCTCCTTAAGGGAAAGGGGAGCAAAGAAACTAGGCAGCAAAGTAGAGATCAAAAACATGAATTCTCTGCGCAACATTCGCAGAGCCATCGCTTTTGAGGAAAAGAGACAGGCGGCCATGCTGGACAGAGGCGAGGAGATTTTACAACAGACACGCAGTTTCGATGCGGACAGAGGAAGTACTTTTCCGCTGCGGAGCAAGGAAATGGCGCATGATTATCGTTATTTTCCTGAACCGGACTTGCAACCGGTGTTGATTTCACAGGAATACATAGATAAAATTGAATCAAGCCTGCCTGAATTGCCCTGGCAACTGAGGCGGAAATACTGCTCGGCGCTCGGGCTCTCCTTATACGATGCAGAAGTTTTAACAGATGATAAGAAAACTGCAAGGTACTTTGAGGAGTTATTAGAGACAGAAGTCCCGGCGAAAGCAGCTGCAAACTGGGTAATGGGCAAAGTTAAGTCCTATCTGAATGAGCAACAGCTCAGCATATCTGACTTCCCTCTATCGGCGGCCAGGTTAGCTAGCCTAATCAAGCTCGTTGAAGCAGGTAAGGTGAATCAACTGACAGCTCAGCAGCAATTACTGCCTGCATTGATCGCTGATCCCGAAGCTAATGCTGAAGAGTTGGCGACCACACTGAACCTAATTATCGAAGAGGACGGAAACCTGGCCTCTAGCACAATCAAACAGGTCCTGGACGATTTCCCTGACAAGGTAAAGGCTTTTAAGGGAGGCAAAAAGGGGCTGACCGGCTTCTTCATGGGAGAAGTGATGAAGCGGTCGAAGGGTAAAATAGATCCCAAGTCCGCCAATAAGATGTTAATAACGGAATTAAACAAAGTATAATGAAAACCTTTCTCACCTATTTTTCATTGGCTGCTTGCCTCCTGGTGTTTAGCCAATGCAACTTCGGAAGTGACTCTGGAGAAACTGCCGCTGCTCATGACGGATACACTATTGATGGGGTATTGAGCAATTTGAATGAAGGCACACCAATCTATCTCGATCATGTCCGTAACCAAAACTTCGATGTTCTGGATACTGCTTTTGTCGATGCAGAAGGTAAGTTTACCTTGAAAGGTAAGGCACCTGAGAAGTGCATCGCAAGGCTCCGGATTGGAAAGACCAAAAACTCGGTACTAATGGTCCTAAACAATGGTGAGCATGTAAACATCGAAGGAGATTCTCGTACCGTCAGAAATTATCTATATACTATATCTGGCTCTTCGGAATCGGCTACCCTACAGCAACTGTATCAACAACTAAGTCAAAGACAGCTCCAACAAGAAGATATCAAAACCTTTATTGACACAACTTCGAGTCCTTACCTGGCATATTTAGCGGTAAACAACCTTAAGATTGCTGACAATTTCGACCAGTTCCAAAAGGTTGGAAAGCGGCTTGACACAGAAGCTAAAGGATCTACGCTTGCCAGCGACTACAAGAAATTTATGGCTAGCAATGCTAGTGTGCAAAACACAATGCCTGGCAAAATGGCTCCTGATATCAGTGCACCCACACCAGAAGGAAAAGAACTCGCTCTCTCCGATCTGAGAGGCAAGGTGGTATTGCTGGACTTCTGGGCTTCCTGGTGCGGACCTTGTCGCCGTGAGAATCCAAACGTAGTTCGAATGTACGATAAGTACAAGGACAAAGGCTTCACTGTCTATAGTGTATCACTTGACAACAACAAGAACAAATGGTTGGCTGCCATAGAAAAGGACAACCTCAAGTGGGATAGCCACGTAAGTGAGCTAAAGAAGTGGAATTCCAAGGCAGCAGGTGCCTACGGTATCAAATCCATCCCCACCACATTCCTATTGGATGGCGATGGCAAGATTATAGGAAAGAACCTGAGAGGACCGAAGCTAGGTCAAAAACTAGCGGAAATCTACGGTGGATAGTAGATTTGCGTGCTGCAACTTGGTCCAGGTTTGCTATATAGACTGAAGTCAATGCAAACAAGGCAAAAATCAACTCGCCCGGGTGCTGTATCAAAATAGCCCCGGGCGAAGTGGTATACGGTAGCCTGGCAGCGTGGTGACTGCTGGCCAATGGTGGCTCCGACCTTAGGAGGAGACAGCAGTGGCCTTGCAGGAACAGCTGAAAGGCTGCAGGATACAAGCGGAGCACGGGACTGCTGTCAACGCGACCGAGACCGTTTCGCTCCAAATTGTTTTGATTCAAATCATTTTGCTATCGATTTCTACCGTACTGTTCATGGCTGCTTACCCAATCTGAACTGGAGATTGCGGAAGCCAATGAAATCTCACCCGCCAGCACCACTCCGGCAATTATTTCGGCCAGCTTATTGACCTTATCGCGTCCAACACAATCGAGAATGGCCAGGCATTCCTGCTGTGTAGCCAGGGCCGTACCACCGCCGTAGGTCGCGACAATGAGTGAGGGAATCGTGATCGATATGTACAGCCCTCCAGCTTCCGTGAGCTCGGTGTAGAGTATGCCCGCCGAGGATTCCGAAACGTTCGCAACGTCCTGACCCGTGGCAATGAACATGGCCGTGATCGCATTGGCGGAGTGTAGGCCATTGTTGTTGGCTCCAGACAGGAATGCGCCAATATTGGCGATGCCATAGTGGTAGTTGAGTGCCTTTGGATCTACCCGCATTACCTGCTCCAGCACCTCCTTTGGAATGGTGACTTCGGCGGTTACGCGCTTACCGCGAGTGCGCATAATATTTACCTGTGAGGCTTTCTTGTCTGTGGCCAGATTGGACTCAAGGTAAAAATGTTTTATTTTATTTTCCTTATACTCGTCAATGATCCAGCTGCAGGCAGCGAAAGTGGCTCTTCCCACCATATTTTGCCCAGCAGCATCACCGGTGGAATAGTTGAATCGCAGGTAGGCAAACTTATTGGAAAGATAGGGATCGATGTATTGCAGTCGGGCTACGGAGGAGGTACTTTCCGCCTCCTTTTTTATGCGCGAAAAATTCTCCGGGGCCTGCACCCAATCAACGAAGTCCCGTGCTGCCCGGGCATTTTCGTAGACAAATACCGGTGCCCTTTGCATGGCATCCCGCACGATCGTGCATTGGACGCCTCCACAGGCATTGATGACCTTGATACCCCGATTATAAGAGGCCACGAGGGTGCCTTCCGTAGTGGCCAAAGGAATAATAAAATCGCCGTCGGCATGCTCGCCCTTTACTCTGATTGGTCCCGCAAAACCAATTGGAATCTGAGCAACGCCAGTAAAATGCTCGCAGTTGCCTTCCAATACATGAGGATCAAATGAATATTTTTTGATGTGATCCAACTTTGCACCTGAGTATTGCTCCACAAAATTTTGCCTTTCTACAATAACTTCTTCTTTGTAATCGTCCTCATTGCTTCTGGGAATCTTGACCTCTTCCTCCTTGGCATGTTCAATTGATCCGTCGACCTTCAGTTCCAGCCGCCCAAAAGGCAGTGTATCAATAACCAGATGAATGCTGTGCTTACCGTGCGTCAACTGCAAATCTTCGGCGTGCAGGTTGATGATTTGCTTCAAGGGAAAATCCAAAGGATGCTGCTCAGATACCTCGGCAGCAGGCTTGCTGTCCCCCTGCGCGTTAGACAGACGAAGTTTACTCAAGGGGATTTCATGCTGGCCAATTTGCAGGCTCAAGACCTTGTTCACGGAGGCGTCGCTGAGTCGGTTTTTTAGCGAGAAAACAACGGCATTTTCTTCATTTCTCAAGCTTCCAAAGGTGTACAACTGCTTTAACAGCAGGCTGGGAATCATAGTCATGTTGCAATTTTTACTGGGATCTGGCTAAAAGTAGAACATTGGCAATGGCTCTGCAACCCATTGATAATTAAGGTAATCAGTAAACGACAGTTTCGCCTTGAACTGACATTTGATCCCCACAAAAGCACTTGATGAATGTGCATTGCTTAAATTTGCCTAGAAAAAACAAGACTGTGAGCGACAAAATCACGAGGGAGCTGAGCAAGCTATATCAAAGTCACTTCGGCACGGCACCAGAAAAGGTAGCATTGCTACCTGCCAGCGGATCGGCCAGGCGTTATTATCGGCTGGAGCATGCGGAGGCTTCTGCCATCGGCACCTATGGTTCTGATGAGGCGGAGAATCGAGCTTTCTTTTACTTCACCGAGCACTTCCTTAAATCGGGAATACACGTGCCACAAATTCTGATAAAATCGGAAGATCATTGCCATTATCTTCAAGAGGACCTGGGAGACCAAAGCCTGCTCTCACATTTAAAGGCAGCAGCCAGTCCTGAAGATCCCTTTCCGGCGGTTATTGAGCAGCGATATGGGGAAATCCTGGGGGAGCTATTGCAAATGCAAATTGAAGCCAGCAAAGAAATGGATTTTGACCGCTGCTATCCGGAGCGCAGTTTTGATCGGACGGGAATACTGAAAGATCTGCGCTACTTCAAAAGCTACTTTTTGCACGTCTCGGAAATACCTTACAGTGAGCGGGCTATTGAAGCAGATTTCGAAAGGCTGGCCACACATTGCCTCTCTGCCAAATCAGATTATTTCATGTATCGCGATTTCCAGTCACGCAATATCATGATCAAAGATAAGCAAAATGTCTACATCGATTATCAGGGAGGCAGACAAGGGCCATTGGCATATGATGTGGTTTCTTTGCTCTTCCAGGCCAGGGCTGCTTTGCCTACTGAGGCCAAGCAGCGACTTCTGGACAGCTATTTACAGCAGGCCTCGAAACAGTATGGAATTGATGCGGCTAATGTCGGGGAGACTTTCAACAGCTTTGTTTGGGTGCGTGTATTGCAGACACTTGGCGCCTATGGTTTTCGAGGTATCATTCAACGCAAGGATCATTTCCTTCTTAGCATTCCTCCGGCTCTGCAAAATCTGCAAAGCCTTCTTGAGCAATATCCAAGCAATGCTAAGTTGGAGGTACTGCCAGACATATTGAAGAGATTGTTGGACAGTGATTGGTGCAATCAGTTCCGCAGTAAGCAAGATCAGGAATCGCCTCTGCTGGTAAGCATCAAGAGCTTTAGTTACAAACGTGCTTTGCCTACAGATCCTTCTGGAAATGGCGGCGGATTTATCTTCGATTGCCGCCACTTAAACAATCCAGGAAGACACGACCAGTACAAGCAACTGACCGGTAAAGATCTCTCTGTGCAGGTATTCCTGGATACGCGCAGTAAGTTGCCGGAATTTCTCAGAGATGTTTTTTCTACAGTAGACCGTGCAGTAGATAGATACATCGAGAGAGGTTTTGAGCACCTGCAGGTTAGTTTTGGCTGCACCGGCGGAAGACACCGCTCTGTTTATTCCGCTGAGCGACTAAAGACACATCTACTCAACAAGTATTGCATAAAGGTAGATGTACAACACATAGAAAGAGAGATTGAAGCACAAGGTTGCTGAAATTCGTTCTGTCTAAGGCCAAAATTTGTATATTGTAATCATGAAAGCGATGATACTGGCAGCGGGGCTAGGAACAAGGCTAAAACCCCTCACAAATGAGCTTCCAAAAGCGCTCGTGCCGGTAAACGGCAAGCCACTGCTGCAACGCAATATCGAGTATCTGAAAAACTCTGGTATTCACGACATCATCGTAAATGTGCATCACCACAAGCAACAAATACTGGACTGGCTGGAAAAACTAGGGGACCCAAGAATTAAGGTATCCATTGAGCATCCTACATTGCTCGACACGGCTGGGGGTATTAGTTATGCAAGAGACTTCTTTGACGGCGAAGATCAGTTCATAGTCATCAACGCGGACATTATAAGCGACTTGAATATCCACAAATTATTGCAATACCACAAAAACGGTGAGGCCTTAGGCACACTCGCTATCCGCAATCGTGAAAGCAGTCGTAAACTGCTGTTCGACAAAAACATGCACCTCTGCGGTTGGAGAAATATGCGAACCCTGACCACCAAATGGTCTCGACCACATGCCTTTGGCAAAGTCAGATCCTTCGCCTTTAGTGGTCTGCAGGTGTACAGTACCAGCATTTTTAAGTTCCTAAAACACGATCATCCACAGCCACTTGTCCCCGTCTTGCTGCAAATGAGCATCATGGAAAACATCATCGGTTATATGGACAATGAGAGCATATGGATGGATGTTGGCAATCACGAAAAGCTCGCAAAAGCCAATGATTACTTTGCCAGCATTGAAGGTCCGAGGCAGTAATTGCCTCTTAGATTTTTGCGAAATAAAGCCACATTTATTTTAACTTAGCGCCCGATTTCAGTCCTTCACGGTCAGAAATAATGAAGCCCCGCGATGAATACCCTTAGTAAAGTACCCTTTGGAAAGAGCTTTCTGCGCTCGCAGCTAGCCTCTTCCATGGCAACGCTCACCGACTTTCTGGTCCTGATCTTTGCAACCGAATTGCTAGGCATATGGTATGTAAGCAGCACTGCTCTAGGCGCTGCAGCCGGAGCTTTGGTCAGCTTCTATCTAGGGCGAAACTGGGCCTTCCAGCGTCAGGATGCTGCACTTTCTGGTCAGGCCCTACGCTACATCTTCACCTCTGGCATGAGCCTAATCCTCAACACCATCGGCGTCTATCTGATCACAGAAGTCCTCGGCATTCATTACATTGCCTCCAAGCTGCTCATCTCCTTTCTTGTAGGAGTTTTGTTTAACTTTTTTATGTTCAGGTATTTCGTTTTCAAATAGATTTGGAGCAAAACCAATTCCAACGCGTAAAGGGCTGACCAGCTATCCGTTGCAATGCAACTACCATTGCTCCGCTTCGTGTATCTGCTGGCTGCGTCTCTCCTATCGTCGAGCCACCGCCACCAGCACACTCAGTCGTCGCACTGGCAGCTGCATTTCCACTTCTATCTGG
>JAHDEE010000257.1 GCA_020629005.1 Chitinophagales bacterium | reverse complement strand
GAAAATAGCCGAAAATTTCTTGATTTTGAGGGGGGCTGGGCCAAGTTGGGTTAAGCAATAGTGTAATTAACTCTTTGGCCCAAACTTGATCGAATTGCTCATGGATAAAGATTAATTCTCTGAGCAAGTGAGCATTACACAAGACGTGATCACAAGAATAAACAAAATAGCTTTTCCAAAAATCATGCACTGCAATACCTGTGAAATCTGGTAATATTGCAATATCGTCCATCTCTTGCTGTCCTCGTTTTTTCGTGTACAGCGTAGAAAGCATGCTTTTCTGTAGAGTAGGAATGCAACCAAGCCCTCTTTCCTGATACACGAATACCAGTTTCATCGAAACCGACTACCTCACGAGAAGTCAATAGCTCCTCTAATCGATCTTTAAAACAAGCGAGTTTGTCATAGGCGGCCTTGCCACAATTGTAGAGCGTTCCCGTACTTAGCTGTATGCCAAAACAATCTCTAAGCAACACCTGAGTTCGCTGGTATGGAAGTAACTGATAGTTCTGTAAATAAGTAGCCATTCCTTTCAGGTTCGGACCATACTGGATGTAATGATCTACACCGGCAGGAAACGAAGTGTTGACATAGCCGCAGGCACATACCTTGACTTCAGATTGATGTTCTATAACACTGAGTTTTATGTCAGGAATATCTGATACCTGACGTCGTTCAATCTCAGCAGCTGCTTGATCGCGCAAGTTCTTTCCACAAATAGAACAGATATCAACCTCATGCTTTATAACAGCATCAGGCATATCTACAAATTTTAATGTACTGCTAGGATGTCCTTTCTACCCTCCTTGTTTATTGCCACCTGAACCTCTCTGGCTCCTAGTCTTTTTCTGAGGAGGGTCACTAGAAGGTAGTTTGCTGCTATTTCGACTATTCTTAGCTATTTGATCTTCTAACTCCTTGATTCGCGACTCATAAAAGGCCATCACTGCCTGAAACAGAGACTGTGTCTCTGCTGGCAAAGCATCAATCAAGATTTGAAGATCTTTGGGAAGCACAAGCTAAGGTAACATTTTCTAATTAACGCCAATTTTATGCTGAATAGTTACGAAGTAGCTAAATTTTGGATTGACTAACAAGGATGTCTTGGATGTGGCCTTTTTGCAGAAAGTAGCGAATTATAAACATTCTAGATTATAATATTGCTAATGAAAATGTAAAGGTTTACCTTAGAGATGAAGATTCATGAGCGATCTTTGGCGATTGCTCAACTAGAAGAATATTCAATTTTCTCATTAGACTTTGTTGCAGGTCTGATATTTTGGATCTAAACCATAGGTTTATACATAGTATAAACACATAGCATTGCAAATTGTCACCAAAAAACCACTGAAAAATGAAGTACAGACTTTATCACACATGGTCTCTAATTATTGTATTGTTATCTAACTTCAGCTACAGCAATGTGTATGCACAGGAATTTCGATGCGGTGTCCATACTGAGTTCGAGAGGATAATGGAGCGAGACGAGACCTATCTGAGAGGATTTGATGGATTGAATCAAATGTATGAACAGGATGCAATAGTACAGCAAGGTGACGCGTCTGATGACAGTGATGAAGTGTATCATATTCCAACTGTCGTGCACTTGATGAAACATCCAGATCCCACGCTAAATAATGTTGACTTTACAGAGGATGATGTGCTGGCCTTAATGGCATTTGTAAACGACGGTTTTAGGAATAGTGCAGGAAATTCGTTCTATTACACTGACCAAGATGGTAATGAGCTGGTAGATGTTAATGGTGATCAGATACCTGTTCCTGGAATCGGAGTAGATACCAAAATAGAACTGTGTCTAGCAGTTAGAGACCCAGATGGCAATCCCACTACAGGTATCATTACCCACTATGATCACCTTCAACATGACAATGTGAATGCATCTGAGCATGTTTACAATTGGCCTGTCGAACACTACTACAATATATTTATTCATGATAACCTGTGCACCGCTGATCCAGCCTGCTCTTGTGATGCTGCAAACCTTGGGGACGTTGTTACTACTGGAGTGTCAACTTTTCCATCTACCACCTTGAGCCACTTTGACAATACTCGAATCCAATTGATTAGCGGTAGTACTGTCTACGATTATGCTCAGATCTTACTACATGAGACAGGGCATTACTTTCACTTGCTACATACATTTAGTCCTAGTACTGACGATTCCGGCAATTACATGGTTGATGTAACTGGCAATTTCATTGAGACACCTATATTCAACGGCCAATATATATACTATGATGCTCCAAACAGCCTTTACGGGTCCGGACCATTTCCTAACGGAGCAACTCTTCCTTCAAGTAATGCCCTTTACAATGCTGATCGTTTGCTTGCTTTAGCGGTTCCTGCAGGCACACCTGGTCACTATTTTGCCCGGAAGCATGACAATACAATAATTACAAATCCTATCGATGCTTCCGGGGCGCCAATCCCATCAGGTGTATATAGTGGACCAGATGCGACCACAGAGAGTACCTATAAACTGAATTCTACAAATATTAATAGAGTTCCGACCATAGGACAAGATTGCGCAAATAACGATTGCCTCATTGATGGTGATAAGATTTGTGATACCTCACCTCAAGCTGTTTACGCAAGTAGTTTTGGGGCGTTTGAATGTTCAACAGGTGCATCTTTTGCCGTCGAGAATTCAATTTTTCCTGGGAACTCTTGTACCACGGATGGTGATGCAGTATCGCCAGATAACCCATTCCATAATTGGGATGGAGAACCAATTGATGTACGGGACCCTTCGGAGAATTATATGACGTATGCGCAAACCTGTTACGCTGGATTTACCAGAGGGCAGAAGATACGGATGCGCTGCGCAATCAGGAATCTACGTTGCGGACTCATTTCGGATGACAACCTAGCTTGTTGCCCAGTTGGAGATGGCTGTACTCCTTCGCAGTTGGTAGAGGACTGTGAGCAGATGCCTTTGGAAAGTGAGGTTACCAAATGGGAGCAGCTAGTTTTTGGAGTTTCTGGGATGTATGAAGTTCAAGCTGGCGAGACTTTGATCATATATTCTTCTACAGTGGAATTCTTTGATGAAGAATCTGGGATACTTGTACATCCCGGAGGTAAATTGGTGGTGACACAGAATTCGGTTTTGAAGGGCCGAAGTTGTGTATCCGATCCGCGATGGCGAGGGGTAACTGTCTTGGGTGCTGGTATAGGTCAGAACCCAATTGATCCAAGCGGGGAAGATATTCTTTCAGCCGAAGAAATTGCGACGATACCATATTACAATATTGAGCAGCATGATTATGATCACGGTCTGGTGATAATCAAGAAAGGCAGTATGATTCGAGATGCAAATGTAGGAGTAGATAGCCCTGATAATAACACTGTAGATGGTAGTGGGGGGATGATTGTGGTAGATGGCACTGATGAAGAGATTCAGTTTTTGAACAACTGCAAAGATATCACCGTTGAATCAGAGATGAGAAGGCGGACCTTGGTGTTATTGAAGCATGCGACTTTTGTTGGAAAGGATGGAGCGAATGATTACAGAATTAATATTAAAAATACTGGCAACACAAAGGTTGAAGAATGTACCTTTCTTTCTGGTACTGGAGTAGAACACAACGGAATCAAAGCACTTAATAGTCCATTGCAAGCTAAGAGCAATACTTTTAGCGGCTTGGAAACGGCAATCAAAATTGATAGCCCACCTATAATTTGGTACGCACCGGTTGATGAGTGTGCTTGTGGGTTTTATATTGAAACCATGTTGAGTACCCCTGTCTCATTTATATTGGAGCATCCGATTTGGATTCAGGATTGGAATATGCCTGAAGATATCTTTGATGGAATGACAAGCCTATCCGATATGATCGCTGTGTTTGAATCAGCTCCAGACCTCTCTGAAGAATACGAACATTTCACATGGATCATTAATAGAATTGTATCTGGGACATCTGATAAAACGACTATCATCTCAAATCAGTTTGATGACATCAGGACTGGTATAAATATCAATAGGGGACAAAACTGTGATATACTTGATAATGACTTTTGGTTGAGACAAGAGAACTCAAGAACGGTAGGACTTCGGCTAAATGCTGCGAGAGACATGTTGATTCAGGGAAACGAATTTGACATAGCAAGTGATGTGGCTGACCTGCTCAATAATCAGACAGTGGGGATAGAAGCTGTTTTTTCTACAGGACTAGTCGGATTGGATGAAGTTGGAGATATCAACGCTGGTTTTTTGCCAACGCAGCAACCAGAAAGTAATCGCTTTGAGAATCTAAGACATGGAATCGATTGCTATGACGGAGCAAGTGCAGTGGGATTAGATGTAGTTGGAAATCGATTCCAAAACGTTCTCAAAGGGGTTAGTATGCTCACTAACTATCTACCTATGATCAGTCATAATCTTTTCCATGTACCAGACGGAGGAATGACTAACGTGGATCATGCGTTTGGCGTTAGTATGGATGGTACAGAAGCTTTCACACTTGAAAGCAATCGCTTTGTAACTGATGTGAGCTCCAATAACAATTGTGCTTTATTATTGAGTAATTGTCTGACCTTAAGTAGTACAGCTTCCCAGAATGTGATTGACGGGGCATTCACTGAAGGGACTAGATTTACTGGAGATAACCAGGGATTAAAAATGTACTGTAACTTATACTATGGGTCACAGGTAGATTGGCTACTGGAAGATGGTTTAGTCATGGCAGATCAGGGTGCTAATCCGTCGATTGATTTTGGACAACCGGCGTTTCGGAATCAATGGCATAGCCCACTGTTGGGAGGACAACATATTCATAACCAAGCAGGAAATGGACAAATGCCATTTATGATATTTCATGACTCTGAATCTGCCCCGGATTTGACACTTTGCACGAATGTCCTGAGCACAGATCTGGAAGACCAAGGGCTCGCCAATAATGCTGCTTGTCAGATTGAGGATTACGTTGCCGGTCTGGTGACAGATACAGGTAGCTATGATTGTGCAGCACTAAATGCAACAGTACTAGCGAGCCAGCAAATCAATAAAGTAGCCGACGCGATTCGCTTCCATCGCAGCAGAGGAGATACGGATTGTCTCTTGGATTTGGTCGAGGCAGTGGAGAGCCTTGGCATCAAAGACTTCCAATGGATTAAGCTTGGAACGAAGCTCAGTTTGGGAAGACTCAATTCAGCAGAAGCAGACCTGCAGGCTGTGCAGACAACGACTGATAGAGATGTACAGCAGAAGGCGATAGCAGAAGTCAAACTTGCCTACCTGCGAAACGATCAAAATGCAGGAAAGACTGCTTTCCTTACTGATATTGAAGCTATCGAAGATATTCATGTCAAAAGCCATCTTCGGTCATTGCAAAAGCTGTTAAGTGACACTTCATACGAGAGACCATTAAGCAGACGTAAGAATGGTGGGATATATCCAACATCGCCAGCATTGACGATCAGTCCCAATCCGTCTGCAAATATCATCAGATACACAATGCCGGATCAAGAGCAGGTAGAAATTATCAAAGTCATTAACTTTTACGGTGAATTGATCATTACAGAAGATGGAGATAATGGACATCTTGATATTTCTTTTCTTCCTTCCGGAATCTACATATTGGCTGTCGAAAGCACTAGTGGTAAGACATTAAGTGCTAAATTTGTTAAACACTGAAACACTAAGCAATGACTCGTATCATCAGCCTTCTCATACTTTTTATCCTTCCAGTCGGAGAGCTGCATTGTCAGATCATCATCACAGACACTTTGAGCAGATCTTTCAATCGTATTTATCTGGCAGATACGGTAGCCATAGGGGCTCAAGGGGTGATGCCAGTGACAGATGGATATTATATACAGGGGCGGCTGATGGCTACAGCCTATGACCTTCGAGCAGCATACCTGAGGAAAATTAACCTAATTGGGGAAACCCAATGGGTGCGTATTTATGAATCTGATGAGCCAGCAATTCATTACACGGAGACTGGATCAATGTTGGATACACTTTCGAATGGGGATTTGATCTATGGATATACGTTTGAGCATTTGGATGGGTCTGGAGAAGGCGACTTTAGCATCATGCGTCTCAATAGGGAGGGAGATATCATCTGGAAACATGATCACTATGGTCCCATACGAGAATCCCTTCGAGCATTGCTTCCTACAAGCAATGATGATGTAATCTACGCTGGTTGGATACAGGCAGAGGATAACAATACTAAAGTCCTTACCGGCAGAGTTGACAGTTCTGGTACGCTGCTGTGGCAAAAGACTGTGGCAGTAGCTGACACTATGGTCAGGCAGGTGGCCCTCTCCCTCTGCCATGGCATAGATGGTGGATTTCTGCTCACAGGAACTTATGGCAATTTCTTTGCAGGACCGGATCGGGGATCCTTGCTCGTAAAATGCAGCGATGATGGAGCCGTCGAATGGCATCGTCAATTCGATCAGTTGGGTAGCGATGCTTCCGGTCTATACACTAGACCATATGGGGATAGTAGCTATGTTACGACTGCTGTCATTGACCCCAATGTATTGTGGCCTTTGGGACATAGTGGTTACTTGGGTGAAATTAATCTGGCAGGGCAGACTGTAAGGGACACCCTATTGCAAGCTTCCTTTGATGTTTCACCAATTGGTGGACTTGTGATCAATGAAGATCAGTCCTTAACGATGGCTATGGGTGTCGGAGTGAACTTGCAGGACGGAAATGCCGCTGCCATATGGAATTTGGACAGCAGCTTTACCATTACCTCCAAGCTTGTTCTTAGTCCTGACACCATGCATCAAATGGTTGCCCGTGACCTGCATCCGACACCCGATGGTGGTTATATCATCGTAGGCTTTCGAGGTGACGCACTACCACAATATGCCTGGGCAGCGAAGATCGATAGTGCAGGAAACATTTGTGATTCATTACATCATGGTTGTCATGATGCAATCCTGAAAACAGATACAATCTTCTATCCTGATGCCATCTCTATTGAATTGGAAAATTTGGAATGCGACGTGTACCCAAACCCTGCCTCCGATCATCTTCATATTAGCTATGACTTCTCTGATCTTTCAGCCCCAGTATGGTTTCGATTGTACAATCAATATGGCATAGAAATGCGTTCGAAACAGCTGCAAAACCATGTTGCAAGAGATGAAGAAGTACCCTTGTGGCATTTATCACCCGGCGGCTATTTTTACCAGCTGACTGCTGGATCACATATTCTGAAGTCTGGCCAGTTGTTTTTGAGTTCGAATCGATGAATTCAGAACTGCTTTCGCCAACATTACAATAACCATTGAGTCTCAAAAATTTTTCCAACATTGCAATCAATCCTACCCTTGACGGAAATTAGACACTTGCTACAGAACTAGTACTATATGGCCTGATCCTATATCCACACTATTTTGGCTTCAAGTGTTTATTTCTATCGGTTGTATGATAGAGAGAAGCTGCTTGCAAAAGGAAAGCTTTTTATACTTGGAACTCACTGGCAAAATGCCCAGTCCAATAAAACGAGCCTTTTCTTGCACTCCCTCGAATTCAATCCAAAATACAGACAAAAGTGCCCAAACGATAGCTTGGTTGGTCGTAAGTCTCTGTTTTGGGATATGGGATATGGTCAATTCCCAAAGACTATTTCGCCTGCCAAAAAAGGACTTTGCTCCTATTATTGCAGTAGCCAATGACAATCCGTTAGCGGAGCCAAAAGGCCGGCCTTCATAGCTGGTAATGAAGGCCTTGAGCAATGAAAATGTCGTTCTTCGTGGTCCGTCTTCAACGGGCGCTTCGACTACGCTCAGCGACCGTTGAAGACTCCAAATTGGCTTTTACTCACTCTGGCTCAGCGACCTAGGATTTGCGATCAAGTCGCAAGGGAGGTGGCAGTCGAGATTACAGAATGGGAGTGTCTCTTTGCTCCTTGCTCCTTGCTCCTCCCTTGCACGGCGTGACGTCCCCGTCGCGCCGACAGCTTGGTTGGTCGTCAGTCTCTGTTTTGGGGTATGGGATATGGGATATGGTCAAT
>JAHDEE010000033.1:23389-41841 GCA_020629005.1 Chitinophagales bacterium | reverse complement strand
CATTTCCGATACAGATTTGGAGGTCGTCTTCAGTTGAAATAGTTGCTGCTTCTACATCACAGCCTCCCACTACTGTGATTACGTAAGAAGGACCACTCCATGCTGCCGCAACCGCTGCTGTTTGCTCCTCGACGGTTGCATCTTCTGGCAAACCTGCCAGAATCGAAGCAGTTGTAACATTTGGATCAATCCAATTGGTTACAGCATAACAAGGCGTGAGGTTTACAAAGTTGGCTCCTGCCAATAAATTTTCAATTGTACCAAGTGCTACTAAAGCATCTGGCGCCGTTTGTGCCGTAAAGCCGAAGAAGCTGGTAAGCGTCAAAAGATCGTTAACGCTTGAGATTCCAGCCGCTGCCAAAGCTTCAAGGTCGGCACAGGTAATATTATCCGGAAGAAGTGGCGCAATAAATGTTGAACACACAAAGGGTGTGGAAACAAAATTCAAGATCGCGTTTACCTGGCCAAAACTTAGGGCCATTCCGGTAACACTAATAGTAGAACCCACCGGCAAAGGTGGAATGGAACCATCACCGGCCAAGTCAGCCGGATTGAATGCTCCATCGAGATTCGATACAAGGAAACAGGTGTCAACATCGCTAGGACATATTTGGGCTATGTACTCATAATCTGAAGAGGTGTCTCCTGGATCTCCAGTCGGATTTGGTTGGGGTGTCGGAAGAACGGCATCTGCCGGTGCAGAACCACCGTTATCGGCAACAACATCAGTAGTTGGTTGTGCCCAGAGCTCATAATTCGATCCATCTACCAGCACAGTATTGTTCAGCCCAGCAGCATCCGCTGGTACTTCACAAGTACCTGCATTTACAGGACCAGGCGCATCAAGCTGACCGCCGTCAAACCCACATACACTTTGTCCCATCACCAGGCTGGTGCTGAGGCAGCAGAACAAGGTGAATGCAACCAAAATGGTAAAGAGTTTCTTCATAATCTCGATTTTTTATTCAACGCTATTTTATAATATTGTCTTCTTCAGGGGTTAACATCCGTCTCGACCGGACTCACCAGTACAAAGTTATCAAAATCATTGTAATCTCTTAGTGCTCAAATGACTAGATAGCACTGAATAAGCCACTTTTTTTGCCAATGTGGAGTGATTCAGTCAGTTTCAGACAGACTGAAAGTAATATTGTGCCTTAAACTGCTGCAACAAGAGACTGATCAACGTAAAACAGGTACTTTTCGACCTGATAGCCCATTTCTTGCAACAATTCTGCGTACTGATCAAGCTGCTTTTTGTACTTCTTATCGTCTCGCTGACCTGTCTTGTAATCGACTACAGTGGCATTTAGACCATCTAACATCACTCGATCAGGACGAAGCAGCTCGTTGGCCTTGTATAACTCCCTCTCATTCAAGACTTCCCAACTTCCCTCAAACCAATCTTTTACTCGTTCGATTTTCAGTATTTCCTGTATTTCCTGAAAAAGAACCTCCACCTCCGCATCAAGAAGAAGCCCCTCGCTGTGGACTCGGTTTATAGCAGTTCGCAGGTTTCTGGGATGATCCAACAATTCGAAAATTCTGTGGATTTTAGTTCCTCGCCTTATGGCTGTAGAGCTGGTATCTTCTGTTAGTAGGAAAAAGTCATCCGACTGCTGTTTGATCCTTAGTTTAGACTCGTAGTTAGCCGGTTCTGTAAATTTGAGTTGTCTGTTCGCCTTCGTTTCCTGTTTTTGAGGCCTTTTGGCTTTTTGACCAAGGCTGAGCCGGCCTGCATTCTGATCATAGGCAATCTTAAAGCTGAATTCCGACAAGACCGCTTGAATCAGTTGTGCAGCGTTTTTGATCTCATCCCTTGGCTTTCCGGAGGGCTTTCTGCTGAAAACATAAAGCCGATTACGAGCCCGGGTAAACGAAACATAAAGTTCATTTAGCAAGTCCAGGTTAAACAACAACTTCTCGTTCTCATAATCTTTGGCGTAGGCCGATTTCGCCAGCGCACTTGCATACTTTACTGGGAAAGGATTTAGATCATTAAAATGCTGATAATCTGTAGAAGCCCACAGAATCGTAGGAGTAAAATTGCTAGGATAAATGTTCCAATAAGCATTGGGCACAATGACAACCGGAAACTCCAGTCCCTTCGATTTGTGAACAGTTGTCACTCTTACCGCATGCGAGGCATCGGGACTTTTGATAAATTGTTTATCGCTGTTCTCCTGATCATCCCACCAATCCAGAAATTCGTTCAGGTCCTTTGCCATTGCACTGGCACTTTGCTGCAAGACGTCCAAAAAAGTCTGAAGATAAATATCCAGTTTTGCACTCAAGCCTAGCTTTCGGATGATAATTTCCGTCATCTCATATAGAGGCTTCCTTAAGAGGCGATTTCTCTCGCCGCCAAAAAGAAAAGGATAAGTCATTTGAAAGTTGGACTGCTTGTCATAACTCCTGGACAAATCCTGATAGTCATCATTTTTTGCACCACCAGTTTGCAGGTCATTGATCAGCTTTGCATGCTGCACAATACCGCCTTGAGCAATCCTGTTTTGGCCGTCTTGTAAAAAGCGGAATATGTTCACAACCAAACGGACTTCTATTGAATGTTTGAGCAAGAGAGACTGAGAGGAGATTACCGGTATCCCATGCTTTTTTAGGTAATCAGCAATTTCGATTCCCCAGGCATTCTTGCGAACTATTATTGCTATTTCTCCAAGTTCATAACCATCCAATTGTGCCTCGCGAATCGTTCTGACAATGTGATCATAGTTTTGTCCTGGACCTGCCGGATCATCTTTATCCGGTTTTGCTAAGAAGTCGAGCTGTACATAGCCAGTGTTGGAAGGCCTGCTGATCTGCTGCGCAGCGTTTTCGTAGCAAAGCTCAAGGTCACTTCCGTCGATGCCTTCAATGCGATTTCCCAGAAGTTCCGGAGCCAGGTCGAAGAATGCATTGTTGAATGCGACAATATTCCAGTCACTGCGGTAATTGGTGTTTAGAACCTTTTCACTGTCGCTGGTACTGTGCTGGCTTAGGTCCTCATTTAGTTTCTCCAGCAAAAGTCGCATATCCCCTCCCCGCCATCGATAGATACTTTGCTTTACATCTCCCACAAAAAGTGCATGGTTGTGGGGACTTGCAAGAACATTGTTGACCAAGGGTTTGACAGAAGCCCACTGATATCCTGAGGTATCCTGGAATTCATCGATCATCATGTGATAGAACTGAGTCCCAACTTTTTCAAAGATGAATGGAGCGTCTTGTTCATGTACAAGGTCACGCAGCAGTGGTGTAGTGTCTGAGATCAGTAGATGATTGTTGTCCTTACGCATAATTGAAAGTTCCTGCTTCATACGCAAGAGCAGTCCATAGGTGTGAATTTGCTGCAGTACAGCCTTGCTGCTGTTGTAGATATCAATGTACTCTTCGATATAATCAACACTTTGGACCAGTAAATGCTGCAAATTCTGTTCAACAAATGAAATCAATTGGTCTCTAAGAGGATTCTTGAGCGTGACCCATTTAGCAGGATCCTCATAAGCAGAGCTTACTCGTAGCCCATAGTCATATTTTAGTTCGAGTAGTTTAGGAAAGAAGGAATTCACACCGGAGATAAAGTGTTTCCATTCGTATTCGCTTGAAGAGATAATTTGATCGGCTTGCTGAGCCCAGTCGCTCAACTTTTGTACGAAACTAGAGCGCAAACTCTTGAAAATAACGATGTACTCTTGCAAACTGTCGAAGTCGATCTTCCTGCGTTGAGCAATGTCAAGTTCGATCAGTTGATTAATGTTCTCCTTAAATAACTCGGAACCCAGACTGCGCATGGCCCGTTCGATGTTCCACCCTTTGTCATCGTCGATGCTCTCGAATGCAAAATGCTCCATCCAGCGCGACAAAGCCTGATCAGAAGATTTGTTGATTTTCTCCATGATCCTTGCGATCACTTCATCAAGGGCAATTCCGGCATCTAACTGAATCTCATAACGCATGGGAAGCTTGAGTTCCTTGGAAAAAGATCTCACAATTCGCTGGAAGAAACTATCAATGGTGCTTACAGAGAAATTCCCGTAATCGTGAAGGATTCTTTGCAGAGCAGTTCTGGCGATACCTGGCACTTCATCAGCCTCCAGGGTAAAGTTCTCTGAGGCCAGCTCCTGAAGGATTTGCTCCAGCAGTTCCTTGTTTTGTCCAACTGCGAGCAGGTGTAAGTCACGAAGAATTCGCTCCTTCATCTCCTGGCTTGCCTTGTTGGTAAAGGTAATGGCCAGAATTCTTTTGTAGTTGCTAGTGGAGCGGAATATCAACTTAAGATACTCTTTTACGAGCGTAAAAGTCTTGCCTGATCCGGCAGAAGAACGATAGATTGACAAAGGCATGCTGGACTGATTTTTCGTAGAGGATTGTCACAAGTTAGCCAAAATGCAAGAAGCCCCGGAACCTTACGGTTCCGGGGCTTCTCTTTTATTTGAAGAACCAGAATTTACTCAATGATCACTTTAGAAGTCATCGTATCAATTCCATCAGAAAGGCTGATGAAGTAGATACCAGTTGAGTAAGCATCAAGATTCAATTCCATCGCATTGGCACCTTGTACAGCATCCATGCTATTCGACAGCAACAATTGACCAGTTACGTTGAACAATTCAACAGTTACTTTGCCTTCTTTCAGGCTGCTGAATGCAACCGTCACGAAGTCTTGAATTGGCATTGGTGAAACAGAAGTAATTCCGAATACAATCTCACCTCTTTCAAGGCTGATCACTTCAGTTACCACCAGTTCAATACCATCCATGTCGCGCTCGCTCAATCGGTAGTAGCTCAGACCAGCAGGAGCATCCTTATCAAGGAACTCGTAAGCCATAGCCGAAGTACCACCTTCAGCATCAATGCTCGCAATCAAGGAGAAGTCAACACCATTCTCAGATCGTTCTAGCAAGAATACATCACTGTTAGTTTCAGTGGCAGTAATCCAGCTGATTCGGTTACCGTCAGTCTCTACTTCACCATCAAAGCTTAACATCTCAACCGCGTTTGGCTTGATACAAGCATTTACCTCATAAGTGAATTCTGCATTTACTGCACAGTAACCATCCTGATCAGTGATTAGGATATTGATTACATCATCCTCACCATATACGCCATAGGTAAAGGGAACACCCGGTATCGCTGTAAAGCTAGCATCACCACCAATTTGGTAAGTACCGCCTTCTGCTTCAGCCAAACCACCGTAAACAGCAACAGTCACTGTGACTTCGCCCGTGGTTTCATCACAGAACTGATCAACGGTAGGAGCTACTTCTGCCAACCAACTAACTGGCTGTCCGCTTCCGCCACCAACAGCTCCACCTACAACAGTACACTGGCTATTCAAGTCTGGATCGCCATTAATGTTCAATGGAGTCATTACTGGTGTAATGAAGTAAGTTGTATTGTAGCTAAGTCCTTGCCCAAAGCTAAATGTCGGCGCATCAGGATTGATTGCAAGTATTGTTCCGAGCGTATTTGGGCTTGAAGAACCAGTATGCAACACGTAGATCAGGTCAAATGTAAAGTCACCACTATTTGCCGGGAATACTGCATCATTGTTGAATGTACCAACAACAACATTAGTTGCACATTCCAAAAGAGAGAAATCAGACATTGTACCTGCACTATAGTTGCCATCAACTGAACAGTCTTTAACACAAGATACTTGTGAGCTATTCCAGGTGATATTGTTGCTTTCACAACCTGCAACGTCTGAAATGATCAAAGTAACAACATCCTGATCGGCAAGACCTCCAATCGTAAAGGTTTCTCCCGGGGCCACAGAACCATTGTAATCTCCAGAAACGGTGATTGAGCCACCTTGAACGGTAGCACCACCATTTAGGATGTAGAATGTACCTGTAGCTACTCCTTCTTCATCATCACAGATGAAATCACCCTGTACAACTGTAAATGGAGAACCACAAGAGTTCACTGGACATGCAACTGTCAAGGTATTTGAACCTGTACAGCCTTCTGAATCCGTTGCAACAATTACATAAGTGCCGTTCACCAACTGAGTACCAGGAGCTGAAGAGAAAGTATATGACCCACTGCCACCAGTAGCTGAAACAATCAGGCCGCCGCCATTACAATCGTAAGAAGGAGAAACAGTGATAGTTTCACATTCCGGACCTTCACAGTCAACTGTCAAAGGAGCAGAACCTGTACAGCCATCGCTATCTGTAGCAACAATTACATACGAACCATTCACTAGTGAAGAACCCTGTGCATAGTTGAAAGTGAAAGTACCTGTACCGCCACTTGCAGTAAGGCTAAGTCCACCTTCGCAAGAGTAAGTTGGAGTTACAGTAATTGGCTGACATGGAGGTGTACAGTCGCCTGCATTCACAGAAACAGTGAAGGTACAACCATCAGCATTATCAGTAACAGTCACGGTGTAAAGACCTGGAGTCAAAACGGTTCCAGGAGCAATTGAGTAGCTGTAATCACCTGATCCACCAACTCCCTCTGCTACCAATCCTTCAACAGGATCACATACATACGATGCAGTTGCAGAGAATGCTGTACAATCTGGACCTTCAACGCAGTTTACTGTCAAACCTAGCCAAGAACCAGTACAACCATCTTGATCAACGGCAACGATGTCGTAAACGCCATTTGTCAATTGTTCTCCATTTGCATAGGTAAATGTGTAAGGGCCATTTCCGCCGCTTGCACTTACGCTAAGCCCACCGCCTTCACAATCATAGCTAGCGCTAACAGTGATAGCAGCACATTCTACTTTTGTACAGGTAACAGGATCACCTTCGTAATTTCTTGTACAAGCTCCATCAGAATCTGTAATAAACAATCCTACAGTAGAACCTTCTTCCAACTGTACAGTGAAGAATTGTCCAGGATCAACAGACCCATTGTAAACACCTGTTACAAAGTAACTTCCACCTTGCTCACCAGCGTTACCGCCGTTAACTGAGAAAGTAATTGTTTCCACACCCGTCTCATCATCACATGAACGATCTTCGGTAACAGTGATTTCAGGACATGGCTCCAACTTAGTACAAGTAACGTCACCAGAAGCAACGAGATCATCACAACCCTCTGCAGAAGCAGTTACGCTGTAAGTGCTGCCTTCAGCGTAAACAACAGTGAAAGAATCTCCACCTGATAGACCAGTATCTGAATAGTCACCACTAATCGTGTACGATCCACCAGTCCCCTCAAGAGTGTAAACGTTTGTTTGTTCACCTGTCTCTTCGTTACATGAAGTTGCTACACTCAAAGCGGTAGCACACTCACCTTCTTCTTCCTTAGTACAAGTAACCTGATCTCCAGTGTAATTTATAGTACAATCGGCTCCGTCACTCAGTGTAAGCGAAGGTACGTCACCATCTACATAAATCACTGTAAAGGTATCTCCGCCTGAAAGGCCAGAGTCGTTGTAATCGCCAGAAACTGACCAGGAACCACCTGTTCCAGGAATTGTATAAGTGTTAGTCTGCTGACCGGTCTGCTCATCGCAGCTTGTCTGCGGAACCAAAGTAGTTGGACATTCGTCATCTACTTTAGTACAGGTAACCTGGTCTCCAGTGTAATCGATTGAGCAATCTGCCCCATCATTCAATTGGAGAGAAGGCACGTCGCCATCTACATAAATCACTGTAAAGGTATCTCCACCTGAAAGGCCGGAATCATTGAAGTCACCACTCACTGACCATGAACCACCGGTTCCAGGAATAGTATAAGTATTTGTTTGCTGGCCGGTCTGATCGTCACAATTTGAAACGAAGTCAAGTGTTGTTGGGCATTCATCATCAACCTTTGTACAAGTAACCTGGTCTCCAGTGTAATCGATTGTACAATCTGCTCCATCATTTAGTTGTAGAGAAGGAATATCTCCATCGTCATAGATTACGCTGAATGTGTCGCCACCAGAAAGACCTGAGTCATTAAAGTCACCACTTACTGACCATGAACCACCAGTTCCAGGAATAGTGTAAGTATTTGTTTGCTGACCAGTTTGATCATCACAGTTAGCTACAAAATCCAAAGTCGTAGGACATTCACCTTCTTCTACTTTAGTACAAGTTACCTGCTCGCCTGTGAAAACTTCTTCTGCTGCACAAGTGGCATCAGTCAAAGTAATTGTTGGAACAGCTCCTTCAGCATAAACTACAGTAAAGCTGTCACCAGAATATGCTTCTGGCTCTGTATAATCACCACTCACAGAATATGGTCCACCAGCACCACCAGATACTACATAAGTATTGGTTTGCTCACCAGTTTGCTCATCACAGTTCTCTGTTACAGCAATCACCAAATCAGCACAGCCAGGATCAACGACACAGTTTCCACCAGCATCCCAAACGCCGTCACCTTCAGCCGTTGAACAAGCGGCACCTTCTACTGCAGGTCCACCACATTCGCCTAGGAAGTCAAGGTATAGGCAGCTACCATCATCAACAGTAGCACCTTCTGTAGTATTACATGCAGCTGCATCGGTACAACCTGCGATTGCAGCAACAACACAATTTCCTTCCGAATCATAGACACCATCGCCTTCGGCCGAACTACATGCTGCACCTTCTACAGCAGGTCCGCCACATTCTCCTAAGAAGTCCAGGTACAGACAGCTACCATCATCGACAGTAGCACCTTCTGTAGTGTTACAAGCAGCTGCATCGGTACAACCAGGTACTGCGCATTCTTCAGCAGAAGCATCCAGGCGATCAACATATATAGGATTAGAAAGTGCAAAACATCCAGTGATATCCGCTACTTGATCAGAAGGAATGTCAATTGTATCATACGTTACTCCCCAGATAGCACACTGGCCAACTGGAGCCTCATCAAAACCAAACATAGGAACATCTGTAGGGCCACCTAGAATAGTCGCTCCATCACCTGTAGTAACTACATAAGCAAAGTTGGCTCCTTCGCCACCTTCGGCAGTTACATTTACAGTTTGTCCCTGACCAAGACAGATTGTCAAGTTATCATCTGTTGAAATTGTTGCAGCAGATACCTGTACTCTAGTTACATCTATCCAATTGCTGGAAATCGCTGAACAGCCCGAAGCCGTCACACCATCAATCCCGCCGGTCCCCAGGTTAAGATCACCTTCGTATGAAACACCGTAAACCCGGCAAACACCTGCAGGTACTCCAGTGAAGTCATTGCTGTCACCAGGATTACCAAGGATGGTAGCTCCATCAGCATCGGTGATTACATAAGTGTAGGATAGGCCCTCACCAGCTTCGTTGCTAGTGGTGAAATTCAAAACATTCCCCTCAGTACCAGAGGTACAAAGACTTACTGAAATCTCTCCTGAATCAAGCGCAACAGTACCACCATCACACTGAGCTGGAAGCTCAGAAACAGTCATAGTGTATGCTGGTCCACCCCAGCCACCAGCAATTGCATCAGCTTGCTCAGCTGCTGTGGCAGTTTCAGGTAGCCCCCCAAGAATCGAAGCACCACTTACGCTCGCATCATTCCAATTGGTTGTTGCGTAGCAAGGTGTCAATGTGCCGAGGTTATTGTCGAGCAAAAGATTTTCAATAGTACCAAGTGCAACCAAAGCGTCTGGAGCACTAGAAGCTGTAAAGCCAAATAGGGCAGTCAAAGCCAAAAGGTCTCCAACATCAGCAATGTTCTGCTCAGCCAAAGCCGCAACATCAGCACAAGTCACTGGAGGAGGAAGAATGTCGGCGATCAAGAAGCATACACTTGATACCACATCCAGAATAGCGTTTACCTGATCAATACTATAAGCAAAACCAGTCACCGCAATAGTACTACCAACTGGTAAAGCAGGAATTGATCCGTCGCCAGCCAAATCTGCGGGGTTAAACACCGCATCAAGGCTTGTGAATAGGAAACAGGTATCTACACCAGCAGGACAAATCTCCGCGATAAATTCGTAATCAGAACTTGTGTCTGGAGCAGTGTCATCCGCAGGGTTTGGTTGCGGCGTAGGCAATAGAGCATCTGCAGGAGCAATACCTCCATTATCCGCAGTTATACCAGGCATCTGCATGTAGGCCGAGGCATTAGAGCCATCTACATACAAAGTGCCGTCCTCCGGAGCTCCAGCTGGCAACACCACTGTACCAGCACCCACTGGCCCTGGAGCATCAATGCTGCCTCCGTCGAAACCGCAAACACTCTGCGCTCCAACCCAACTGAAGTTGAAACAACATAAAAGCGCGATTGCAACTAAAGTTGTCAAATGTTTTTTCATAAAATCGATTTTTATAGAATGGTGTTATCAAAAATTTTCAAACAATGTAGTGTGCTAGCACATACCTACAGCGACACGAGGCCAAAGATATTAAAATTGGCTCCATTCTCTTAGTGTACCACACAGATTTTGCAGCATAAACCCCCAGTGTCAAAAAAGGGCAAATGCGCAAAACCATAATATGTAAGGTTAGTTCATGCTTTCAGACCTCTGATCATCTAGCCAAAGGCGTTTGTTTACACGTACTATTCTGACTGTCAAAGATATACTTTTATGATTGATTGCCATAGAAAAGGGCTCTCCGGCATGCCGAAAGTAGGTGAGTTGACAAATATTGTACCCTCGGCTTCTCCTGGCTTTCATAACAAAGCAGTCAAAATTGAGTCTGCGCCAATTAACGCCACACAATTAAAGACTAACAGTGTCCGCTCCGTCCCTATTTGCCCACCCTAATTCAACATATATGCCTTTATTAGGGCGCCAAAACCTACAAATGTCATTCAAACGACATGGATTTGAGGGCAAGTGGACTCTCATAGTTAGTGCTCACTAGTACTCAAAACTACACACAAAGAATGCAAGTATGGCAAAACATATCAAACTTGGGAAACTCGCTGAAGAAATGGCAGCAACCTACCTCGAAGAGCAGGGCTATCTAATACTGGATAGGAACTGGCACTATGGAAGAAAGGAAATTGATATAGTAGCAACCAAAAACAGGATACTACATATTATAGAGGTCAAGTGTCGAAGCTACGAGAATATGGGGCCACCAAGCAAAGCTGTAGATCGGAAGAAGCGCCGAACGCTAAGAGAATTAGCTGCAAGATATCTGATCCAGAACCGGCTCGACCTGGAAATTCAATTTGACATCATCTCAATCGTGATCTCCGGAAATCAGCGCAAAATCACACACATTCCCGAAGCCATTTTACCTTTTGATTTCTAGTGCTCCAAACTACCGTAGACCTGAGTGACATAGACTCTCTTTTTTTTCATGTCAAACTCAATGGCAGTTCCGCAATAGTCGAACTCTTTTCGAATCAGGTTTTTATAGTGCCCTTTGGACTTTCGCCAAAGTGAGTACATCTTATCTGTCAGCTCCTTGTAACTCAATTGACGAAACAGCATTCCGCGCTCATCTTTATCAAATGCATAATCGAGTCTCAACAAATTCTCCCCCACGCGGATCCAGTCCTTGGATACTTGATGAACTCTCTTCACAGGAGTCTCACTCTTGCCTTTTCGCTCCTTATGGGAAATCTTGCCCACTTTAATCTGCCACTTATTATGTCGATCGGCAGCAACATACAACTGGTCATTTTCTACCAGTCCGTGCATACGCTTACGTTTGCGCTCCTTATTGATTCGCTCAAGCAAAAGTGCTTTCGCAAATTCATAGTCTATATTATACCAATCAACCTGATCTTCAGCCCTTGTTTGAGCCTCCAGGGCTGCAGGCATCAAAGAGAAACAAAGGGCAATAATTAGAGAAAGCAGAAAGGAAAAGCGAAAGCCGGTATGCATCATGGAAATTACTTTTGGATTTTAGACCAGTAATCATACCAACGTTTAGCCTTCCCGGAAAATTTTATTCGATCTCCATTCTAAACGGCATTCGCATTTGTGGACCCTTCATTTCCTGTAAACTGGACAGATCGTCATACAGCTCACATAATTCAGGAAACTGTTCTCTGATCATTGCCTCCGGCACCTCCTTGCCTGTAAGTTCAGCAAGCAGCTTGGCTAGAGGATCTTCCTTTTCAGGATAAATGGTCACTCTGTAGGAATCCATCTTCGAGAGAGCAGCAGCCTCCACAATCGCATCACCTACGCCACCAATTTGATCTACCAGGCCTACAGCCAGCGCCTGTCTTCCACTCCAAACTCGTCCCGCAGCAAGACTCCTCACAGAGTCCTTGGCCAATCCACGCCCCTCCGATACTCTGCTAAGGAAGGTATCATAAATATGGTCCACTCCTTCCTGCATTATTTGCTGCTCATCCGAACTCAGCGCTTTACGCAATAGAGGCGTAGTAGGAAAGTCAGAATACTTCGTTGTCTTCACTGTATCGGTAGTAATGCCAAGCCGATCCTCAAAAAAGGGCCCAGCATTAGCCATAAGCGCGAAAACTCCAATTGAGCCTGTAACAGTATTCTCCTCCGCAAAAATCTTGTCAGAATCGCAAGCAATATAATAGCCGCCTGAAGCAGCCACATCTCCCATCGAAGCAACAACAGGCTTTCCTGCCTTTCTCAATAGCTGCACTTCGCGAAGCATGATCTCAGATGCCAAAGCGCTTCCGCCTCCCGAGTTTATACGAAAGACCACAGCTTCGATATTCTCATCCTTTCGAACCTCCTGCAAAATCTTCACGTAGTCATCCGAGCCAATACTATTGCTCTTTCCTGGACCTCCGGTAATGTTCCCTTGCGCAACAACTACCGCTATCTTACCAGCCTTATAATCAATCTCTTCCAAAGGTTCAACCTCGGCATATTTGGATAACTTGATAAAGATCGGCTCTTCTTCTTCTTCCAAATCCAGATTTTGGGCCAGCACTTCCTGCACCTGGTCTATGTACAGGAGATCATCAACCAACTTGAGACGTTTGGCATCTTCCGGCCTGCGCACCTCAAGTGAATCCACAATTCGATGCAGCTCACTCCTTGTTATATCTCTACTAGTCGAAATGCGGTCAATAAATATCTGATAGAAATCGTCCAGTATCGCACGAACCTGTAGCCGGTTATCCTCACTCATTTGTGTCAACCTAAAAGGCTCAGTAGCACTCTTAAAATTCCCCGCCCAGGTTATCTGCGGCTCAATACCCAACTCATCCATGCCTTTCTTAAAAAAGCTCAGTCGGGAGCTAAAACCTTTCAGCTCCAATGCTCCTACAGGATTCAGAAAAATCTTATCGGCCACCGAAGCCAGATAATAGGTCTTCTGAGTCATGAATTCAGAGTAGACTATCAGAAACTTTCCTGATTCTTTGAAATCCAAAAGAGCATTTCGAATTTCCTCCACTGTTGCGAAGCCAGCATTAACTGAGCTGAGCTCCAAATAAATTCCCTTGATTCGGTCATCGATCTTAGCATTCTTCAAGGCTGCCAGTATATCATGTAGCCCAAGAGCCTTTCTTGGCTTCAGTGTCTGAGGATCAAAATTCGCCATCGGAGAGGAAGGAGCCATTTCCAATATCTCTGAAGACAAAGTCGCTTTTAATATGCTATTAGGCTCCACTTTTACATCCTCTTTCTGTGTCATGCTAGCCAACCAGCCAACACCCACCATCGAAATCAAGAACATCGCAAGGAAAAACCCCATTACACTTGCTAACAAGAATTTCAGGAATTGTTTCATAATCAGATTCGTTACTATTTTTTGCGAAATAAAAGTAATACTTTTTGTGCACTCAAAAACAGACTTGATTTCACAATGGCAAAGGTTTATTTGGGATTAGGAAGCAATCAGGGCGACAGGGAGCGGCATTTGGCAGTCGCTAGACAAGAAATTGAACAGCAGATTGGCAAAATCATCAGATTCTCTCCTATTTATGAGTCTGCGCCTTGGGGCCTCATAGAACAACCCTGGTTCCTGAATCAAGTCGTGAGAGTCTCTACTCCCATGGATCCCTGGGCCGTCTTAGACGCCGTCAAGTATATTGAAAAAATGATGGGAAGACTCGAATCAGTCAAATGGGGACCTCGGCTAATCGACATCGATATCCTTTTCTATAACCACATTAGACTGCTTACTCCGGAGCTCCAAATCCCTCACCTCTACCTTCATCGAAGATCATTTGTACTTAAACCATTGGCCGATATCGCCCCCGGCCTGGTACACCCTACATATAGCAAAACGATCTTACAACTTAGAGATGAAAACGATGATCAGGGCGAGATACACGTTTACAAAAACAAAGAAGAATCATAACTTATTAATCAATAACATTAACAATCCTCCTGCTCAACATCGTCCGTCCGCTGATCCTTTGCCCTCTCCTTTCGATAACCATAAGGGCAATGCAAACATCCATTCTTACAGCAATAGCCCCTTTGCTCAAGATAATAAGCTGTAAAAACGCAATATCCCTGCTCGTTTATGTAGTAATCTCTTCCCTCTAGAAGTTCCATTTTCATCTATTTGCAATTTCTGCAATACTTGTAATATGTCATAAGCTTCACCATAAACAACAAAAGTTTGGCCTGACTGTTGCATCTGTGCAAGCCGCAAAACCTGTCTGACCCTTTTAGAATGTTGTCCCCCCAGTGACGCATTCCATACGGTAAGCAGGTTTTAAGACAAATAAGTTCATTCTTACACTGGCTTTCGAAATTTCTACCACTTTAGTCGATTATATTCGCAGGGCCTTTGTATCATTGCAGCAATTTTGAGGGGTAGGAGCCTGCTGTACCCTTCGAGAAATAGCGAAAATAGCAACGTAGTTTATGGGTGAGATCAAGAATCTTTTGATAGTGGAGTCCCCTGCAAAGGCCAAGACAATTGAGAAATTTCTTGGACCGGATTTTACAGTTACTTCCAGTTTTGGACATATCCGAGACCTCGCCAGAGGCAATGGAGCCGTCGAAATCGAAAATAATTACAATCCTAAATACGATGTCCCGGAAGACAAAAAGAAGACAGTTAACGAGCTGAAAAAACTAGCCAAGAAGTCTGAGCAGGTTTGGCTGGCTACGGATGAGGACCGCGAAGGAGAAGCCATATCCTGGCATATCTGTGAAGTCCTTGGCCTCGACCCTGCAGTCACTAAACGGATCGTATTTCACGAAATCACCAAGTCTGCAATTCAAAAGGCAGTGCAAAATCCCAGACTACTAAATATAGATTTAGTCAACGCACAACAAGCCCGTAGAATATTGGACCGACTGGTAGGATTCGAACTCTCTCCTATCCTCTGGAAAAAAATAACACGTAGCGCGGCGCTTTCTGCAGGTCGGGTACAATCCGTCGCCGTACGTCTGGTAGTGGAGCGGGAACGGGAAATCGAAAAGTTCGAAGAAAGCTCCTTCTTCAAAGTTAGCGCCATCTTCATTGTTACTGACGCAGATGGAAGATCGATACCGCTCAAAGCAGAACTTGCCCAACGATATGAAATAGAAGGAGATGCAGAGGCATTCCTGCAAAGATGTAATGGCGCAACCTTCAAAATCAATGACATTGCCGTAAGGCCAGGTAAGAAGAAACCACCGGCGCCTTTTACCACTTCAACCTTGCAGCAGGAAGCGAGCAGAAAACTCGGATACTCTGTCGCACGTACCATGACTATCGCCCAGCGACTCTATGAAGCTGGACATATCAGCTATATGAGGACAGACTCTGTCACGCTCTCCGAAACAGCCATTGCAGCTGCTTCACAGGAAATTACAGATCGATATGGTGCCGATTATGTGCAAAACAGAACCTTCAAAAACAAGTCATCAAATGCCCAGGAAGCACACGAAGCCATTCGCCCTACATATATGAATGTAGCCTCCGCCGGAGCCGATGACGGGCAAAAGAAACTCTACAAGCTCATTCTCAATCGTACACTGGCTTGTCAAATGAGAGATGCAGAGCTGGAGCGGACAACCGCAAAAATTGGCATCTCCACCACCGAAGAGCTGCTGACAGCCAGCGGAGAAGTGCTCAAATTTGATGGCTTCTTAAAGGTATACCGCGAATCAAAGGAGGATGAAGATGTGAAGAGCGACGAAGACAAAATGTTGCCGCCACTAAACATCGGACAAATACTGGATCTTGAAGAACTACATGCAACCGAGCGCTTTACGCGTCCGGCAGCCAGATACTCGGAAGCTACGCTCGTGAAGAAGATGGAAGAACTCGGTATCGGTCGTCCTTCTACCTATGCTCCTACGATTAGCACTGTTCAGAAGAGAAACTACGTCGTGAAAGAAAGCCGCGACGGCAGGGTTCGCAAATTCATTAAATATGTACTTTCAGGCCCAAAAGGCGAAACGCCAAATACCATCAACAAATCAGAAGAAAAAGAAAATACAGGGGCGACCAAAAACAAGTTGTTCCCTACCGACATGGGTAAACTGGTCAACGACTTCCTGATTCAACACTTCGATACGATTCTGGAATACAGCTTTACCGCTCAAATCGAAAAAGAATTCGATCAGGTGGCAGAAGGCAGCCTGGAATGGACCGAAATGATCGACGAATTCTACAAACCTTTCCACAAGACTGTAGAACACACCCTCGAAACCGCAGAACGCGTGACGGGAGAAAGAGCCTTAGGAACAGATCCCAAATCAGGCAGACCGGTCATCGCAAGATTAGGTCGATACGGCCCCATGGTACAAATCGGACATCAGGATGATGAGGAAAAGCCAAAATATTCCAAAATTCGCCAACCATACAACCTCGAAACCGTAAATCTCGAGCAAGCACTGGAGCTGTTCAAACTTCCAAGAGTTGTGGGCGAATTCGAAGGAGAAGAAGTCATCGCCGCTGAGGGACGCTTCGGCCCTTACCTCAGACATATGGGCAAGTTTACCTCGCTTCCGAGGGTCAAGGCTGGCGAAGAAGCCACAAATGCGAGCAATCCCAACACCGTCACAATTGAAGAGGCCATTCAGTTGATTCTTGCGAAGCGTGCCTCGGATGCCGCCAAGCTGATCAAGACCTTCGAGGAAGATGAAAACGTCCAGATTCTAATGGGTCGCTGGGGTCCCTACATCAAAGCCGGAAAAAAGAATGTCCGCATTCCGAAAGATGTGGAAGCCAAAGACCTAACCTGGGAGCAGGTTGATGAAATGGTAAAGAACGCACCGGAAAAGGGTAAGAAGACGACCAAGAAAGCAGCAACAAAGAAAAAGGCTGCGACCAAGAAGAAGGCTACTAAGAAGACGACGGCAAAAAAAGCTGCTACGAAGAAGAAGACCACGACCAAAAAGGCGGCTACCAAAAAAGCCGAGCCCGAAAAGGTCACCACAGAACAGACAGAAGACGAAAGCTAACAACTCTTCAAGCTTAGAAAAAGAAAGCCGGAAGCACATCCTACTGTGTTTCCGGCTTTTTGCTTTCCGTGAAACCAAAAACCAAAACCAAAAACCAAAACCAAAACCAAAACCAAAACCAAAAACCAAAAACTAAATACCAAAAACCAAATACTCCAATGTATAAATTTGGAGCGAAGCAATTTCCGGTCGCTCCACCTGCAGTCCTGTGCTCCGCTGCAATTCGCACTGCGTCTGCCTGCTCATAATTGGCTATTGCTGTCTCTCCTAACGTCGAGCCACCACTAGCCATTATTCGCCACGGCAGCCACAGCACTCATTTACGCTGCGCCCAGGGCTATTCTGCACCCTCGCTCCCACGTGGCCATTAGAAAACCCGACTTTGTGTATCTTTAGTGAAATCCCAAAAATACATGGAGAAACAAAAGGCCCCACTATACATTCTCATTCTTTATGCGCTCGGTCAACTTGGCTCCAGTCTCTCCATTTTTGGTGCTGGAAACCTGCTCAACTTCTTTTACCTCCCACCAGAAGGAACAGAAGGTCCAGGCTTCCCAAACTTCATCTACACTGCTTCAATTTTTGGACTAACGATTCTCGGCTTGATCGCATTTTTCGGAAGAATCTTCGACGGAATTACCGATCCACTGATCGCCAGCTGGTCTGATAGAAGCACCAGCAAGATGGGCCGGAGAACTAAGTACATGGCTATCTCCCTGCTACCTACAGCACTGTTTGGCTTCCTGATCTTCTATCCAATTTCAGACGATACGATTGTTAATAGCGTTTGGCTGGCCTTCTGTATGCTGCTGTTCTTCTTCTTTCTCACGATGTATGTTACGCCCTACACTGCTATGATTAGCGAATTGGGCCATACGCCCAATGAACGTCTGACCATCAGCACGCTGATCTCCGTTACCTTTGCGCTTGGATTTGCAAGTGGCAACGCCTCCTACGCCCTTTATCCAATCTTACAAGAGGCTCTGGGCTGCACTGTAACGGAGGCTTTTCAGGCCACCATGGGGATTTTCGCGGTTCTTGCGGCCCTGTTCATGGCCCTGCCCGTCCTATTTGTTAATGAAAAAAAATACTGCATTTCCCAAGGCAGTCATCAGGATCTCATGAGTTCTCTAAAGAGCGTTTTTGCCAACAAGAACTTTCGCTACTTCGCTTTTTCAGATTTAATGTATTGGCTCAGTCTCACCTTCATTCAAATGGGCATTTCCTACTATGTGGTTGTCTTGCTGGAACTGGATACCGGACT
>JAHDEE010000033.1:0-23289 GCA_020629005.1 Chitinophagales bacterium | reverse complement strand
GTAGCCGACATCGCCGACGAAGACGGACAAAGGACTGGCGATTTTAAAGCGGGAATGTTCTTCGCTGCCAGAAATTTCATGATGAAAATGGGCATGTCTCTGGCAAATCTCTTGTTCCCTTCTCTGCTGCTTTTCGGAAAATCTGTCGAAAATGACACAGGAGTTAGGCTAACCGGCTTATTGGCCGTAATCTTCTGCGCAATAGGCACCTACCTCTTCACCAAATACAAGGAGTAAGCCAGTCCGTAATCCGTAATCAATCCAAATTATATACCTCCTTCAACTTAGGAATATAAATCGTCTTGAACTTCTTCTTCTTGAGATACTCTTTGAAGGCTTGTCCCTTCTCCAAATCGCCGTGAACCAGGAATAGCTTTCTCAGCTTTTTCCGATCCTGATTATCCAGGAAGCGAGCCATCTCCCGCTGATCTCCGTGGGCACTGAAAGAGTCCATAATCTCCACATTCGCTTTCACCTTCTTGCGCTCTCCGAAAATGGAAATTTCCTTCGCTCCTGCCCTCAATTGACCACCAATAGAATCCGGTGAACAGTAGCCAACAATGAGGATTGTATTTCTGGGGTTTTCTATACTGTTGTAGACATGATGCTTGATTCTTCCTGCTGTGATCATTCCAGAAGCGCTGATGATCACTGCTGCCTCTTTGTTGTTGAGCTTCTTACTCTCTTCTACTCTGCGAATGTAATTTAGACCGCTAAATCCAAATGGATTTGGATCTACCGACATATAGCGAGTGATTTCCGGATCATAGCATTCCGGATGCAGTCGAAAGATATCGGTAGCATTCACAGCAAGAGGGCTGTCAACATAAACCGGCACTTTGGGCAGCTTCTTTGCCGTCTCCATGCGATCCATGATATAGACGATCTCCTGGGTTCTACCCACACTAAATGCAGGTATAATCAACTTGCCCCTATTCTTGATGCAGGTCTCTTTAATGATCTTGAGAAAACGCTTCTCTTCTCTTGGAGGTTTATCATGTAGTTTGTCCCCATAGGTGGACTCGCAGATAAGGTAATCACATTGCGGCATTGGGTCGGGATTTCGAAGAATCGGCCGATCAGGTCGGCCAATATCACCCGTGAATCCTATGAACTTGTTGCCCTTGCCTGTTCGAATTTTTAGCGTGATACTGGCGCTGCCAAGTATATGTCCGCTATCCTTAAACAAGAGCGAAACCTTGTCAGACAACTTGTGCCAGCGATCGTAGCCAATGCCTACAAACTGCCTCATGCACTTCACTGTATCTTTTGGTTCGTATAACGCCTTTTTCTTATTGGCACCTCTAAGTTTTTTCTTTTTGTTCGTCCATTCAGCATCCCGCACCTGAATGAAGGCACTGTCCATCAGCATAATGGAGGCAAGATCTCTTGTTGCGAATGTAGAAATTATTTGTCCGCGATAGCCCTCTTTCACCAGCTTGGGAAGCCGACCGCTATGATCGATATGCGCATGAGATAGAATGACAACATTGACATCTTTGGGGTCAAAATAGAAGTTTTCATTGAATTCTTCCAGTCGGTCTTCGTTTCCCTGGTATAGGCCGCAGTCCAAAAGAATTTTGTATCCGTCATCCAAAGTAATCAGGTGACTACTTCCTGTTACTGTTCTCGCCGCTCCACAAAACTGTACATGCATATTGTAAATTTTGGATCAATATCGCTGCTTCATCTCCCGCTCCATTTCTCGTTTGATGTCTTTGGACTTGATCGATTCTCGCTTATCGAATTTTCTTTTACCTTTTACAAGGGCAATCTCCAGCTTCACAAAATTCCTGCTCGAAATGAAAAGCTCTGTTGGCACAATCGAAAAGCCTTTCTCCTTGACATTGGATTGCAATCTGGATAGCTCGCGCTTTCTCAGCAACAGCTTCCTGATTCTCCGGGCTTCATGATTGAAGAGATTGCCATGCTTATATTCCCCAATGTACAGATTTTTTACCCATAATTCGCCTTTAACAAAGTAGCAAAAGGAATCCTTCAAACTAACCTTACCCGTGCGAATCGCCTTGACCTCGGTACCTGTGAGTTTCATGCCAGCCGTATAGCGATTTACGACTTCGTACATGTATTCTGCCTTGCTGTTCGAAGACACAACCGTGCGCGCGTTCTCAGAACTGCTTTCTGCAGCCTGCATCATCTTTTCTTTCTTCTTCTTTGCCATTGTCTTCAGTTTGCAGTTTTCAGGTTCGCTTGAAAAATTCGCTGGTCGCTTTCACCACTTTTTGCAGATCGGAAGGCAAGTGTTTTTTGTCCCATTCGTGGCGGGCCCCAAATACATGATCACCTCCTTCGATACTTAACAATTCCGCATCGGGCTTCCAGTTAGTAAGGTCCAGTGCTTCTTCATACTTAACGGCCGGATCTTGCTTTCCGTGAACGACAAGCAGCGCTTGATTCAATACTTTTACTCTTTCAGAAATATTTAATCGCCCCTTGTTTAGCTGCACATCTTGGTAAAGTTGATAATACAAAGGCATTTGCTGTTTCGTTCTGCCATTCATGATATGCAGTACGCCCAGCTCCCTCCATTGTGATACCAAGTCCTCTGTCCACCCACGATCAACTGCCGAGATGGAAGCCCAGGTACTTAAAGAATGTACCCTTGGGTCTTCCGCAGCTTTCAATAGTACCATTCCTCCTCCGCGACTATGCCCTACTAAATGGATTTTACTGCTGTTTAGTTCCAATGAGGAAATTCCAGATTCCCCGGATCTGATAAGATCAATCATCGCTCCGATATCATCCAGTTCCTTACTATAATTATTCTGTCCAAAAGCTTCAAGATCTCCAAAGGAAAGCGGATCATCTAAAGTCGTGCCGTTATGGCTAAGGTTGAACTTAAAGAAAACAAAGCCATCAAGAGCCATTTGCTCACCAACCATACTCCAGCAGCCCCAATCTTTGAATCCCTTAAAACCATGCACAAAGAGCACCCCCGGCTTGGGATTTCCGTCTGCGACAAAATTCGCATCCCACAAAATGGGTCTACCATGTGGCCCATTTAAAACCTGATTCCTGATTGTTTGCATTTCCAGAAATTTAGCTGCCCCTCCATAGTCGTATCAAAAACAAAAAAGGGTGTTTAGTTAAATAATCCTTAGGGAACAGTTTAGTCAGCCAAATGTACAAAATGGACAGGGCTTTTTTTTATTTTACCGAGGATGCCTTATTCACTTCATAATAAGCTGCAAATGAAAAATTTACTCTTTATTCTTTCTCTGACATTCCTTTGCTTCCGCTTAGGTGCCCAGGACCTGGAAGGTCTCGAAAATATGACTTTTGAGACCTGGGAAGCCCATTCTCAAAAGAAAAATGAAGCAGCAAGCCTGCACAATGAACTTTCGAACAAGACTGGCAGAGTTGCCGATGACTTTGTATTCTTGGAAGAGCTAGCCCCCTTTTACCATGGTGTAGCGTCCGGAGATCCCAAGTCTGATCGAGTAATCATCTGGACAAAGCTCACTACACAGAATGAGCCGACCTCTTTTACCGTAGAATGGTCCGTCGCCACTGACCCGGAGATGACCAACATCGTTTCTTCGGGCACCTATGATACCAGTGAGGAACAGGGAATGACAGTGAAGATTGATGTGGAAGGACTATCGCCAAATACCACCTACTACTATCAGTTTTCCTACGGCGGACAAACATCGCTCTTGGGCAGAACCAGAACCGCTCCAACTGGAAGTGTTGACAGGTTGCGTTTTGCTGTTGTCAGTTGCAGCAATTATCAGCATGGATTCTTCAATGCCTATGCACGAATTGCGGAGCGGGCAGACCTAAACGCCGTTTTGCATCTCGGAGACTACATCTACGAATATGGGACAGACTCTGACACACTCGGACGACAGCACCAGCCCCAATATGAAATCACAACATTGGAGGATTATCGTCAGAGGCATTCGTACTATAAACTGGACCCTGATCTCATCAGAATGCACCAGCAGCACCCTATGATCTGCATTTGGGATGATCATGAAACGGCTAACAACTCCTGGCTGGATGGTGCAGAGAATCACGATGCAGGAGAGGGAGACTGGGCACAAAGAAAAGCCTGGGGAAGTCAGGCCTACTTTGAGTGGATGCCGATTAGAGAGATCGAAGATGGAAACTACGCAAAAATCTACCGAACGGTAAATTACGGTGATATGGCAGACCTTATCATGTTGGATACTCGTCTGGCTGGACGCGAAGTTCAGCTTGAATCAACTGACTCTGTGGGCACTTTTGCGGAAGATAGAACCCTGCTCGGAACAGAACAGTACGAATGGCTGGTTAGTGAGCTCTCAAATTCAGATGCAAAATGGAAAGTTTTGGGCAATCAGGTAGTATTCTCCCCGCTCAACACGCTTGGGCTCATAGCCAATAATGATGCCTGGGATGGCTACCCAGCCGAGCGCCAGCGAATTCATGATCTCCTGATCGCTGAACAGATTGATAATATGGTTATCGTAACAGGTGATATACACGTAGGCATTGCGGCGGATGTCACACTTACTCCTGATGAGGAAAACTACAATCCTGAGACTGGGGAAGGCGCCTTTGCAGTGGAGATGGTCGCAGCAAGCGTCACTTCTAATAATATTGACGAAATCAACGAAGCAGACCCGGACTTTCTTGCGAGTGCTGCCCTCGGGCTTAACATACATGGTAAGTTCGCCAATCTCGCTGATCACGGCTATTTCATTCTCGACCTTAGCGATGAACAGGCACAAGGAGACTGGTACTGGATGGAAAGCATCAGAGAGCGAACGGATATTGAGACACAGGAACAGTCTTGGTATACAATGGATGGGGACAACTTCTTGCAGCAAGCCTCTGAAGCCATGTCCAGCATCGAAGATGCCGCTCCTCTTGCCGGATGGCCGGATGCTAATGTAGGTATTGAAGGAAACAGCGACTCAGGAATTGTCTTTCTCTCCTCCTACCCAAACCCTTTTTCTGAAGTACACCAGCTGAGCTTTGTTGTAGAACAGCGAAAGCAGCTCAACATACAGCTACTTGACCTTAGCGCAAAGCAGGTGTTGGCCATACATGATGGTCAGGTAGAACCAGGAGTTTTTGATCTCAAGATCAACGGGACTGGCTTGGCAGAAGGTGTTTATGTATTGATGATAGATGACGGAGAAAGCAAGACCAGCAAGAAACTGGTAATAAGCCGATAGCACAAGATTGAAATGACGAAGGGCGGGATTTACTAAACTAAGTGAATCCCGTTTTCTTTTGCACCATTCTAGACATTCTTATGGCCTTCCTGCAGATTTAGCAGATGCATGCACACCAATACAAAGAGTATCATCAGTATTTCCATGATGAAACATTCAATTAAAAAGTAAAACAATATTTGCAGGCCAGATCGAAGGTGTATCTGCTTTCTGATGGGAAATGCTCGTACATTAAGATAACGATTTTTTTCCCGCAGCCGTTGCTTCCCTTTGAAAAAAAAATCGCAGGGAGCAAACTCCGGTAAGTAAATTGCAGCAGATACTTCTTGGGGAATTCTGTAATATTCCTGTCTGCTATAAATTACAATTCCTATTCCAAGCCCCTTATAAACCGCTAAACACGACCCTACAAATGCTCACCTCCCTGGTATTGGAGAGCTCAAGGAAATACAGACCGGGCGGAGGGCTCAAGGGCAATTGCAAGTGATACTGGCCTTTAAAGTTGATTTGCTCCTGAAAAACAATCTGCCCCTGCAGATTACGAAGGCTGAGGATTGCAGCTTCCCCTATCGCTCCTGGGTAATCGATTGTTAGCTGCATGCTTGCCGGATTTGGATAGACAGTCAGTTGATTGACAGCTATTCTCGCTGTCGAAGCAGGGAAAGAAAAAGCTTCGAAAACGGCGGTAGCAGCATTTACTCTGCCATAACCCAGATCATTGGATCTTGTTCCATAGCTCCCTTCTACATCGTATTCGTATTCTCCGACCTTATCGCAGGTCGAAAGCAAAACCTCCCTGGCCTCTAGCTGTGTGAGATCTGGGTTCATTGCGTAGATGAGTGCAAGTGTTCCTGCTGCTATCGGACAGGCAGCTGAAGTACCGTTGAAGCTCATAGTGTAATTGCTATTGGAATATCCCTCTCCACCCACTGCATCCGTAGTTGCAATCTGGACGCCAGGAGCTCCAAGATCGAGCAAAGGACCAAAGTGCCCTCCCCAGGGTTCCCCGTCGCAACTGGATGGAGACTTGCGCTCATCGCACATACTGGTGGCAGTTACTGAGATGGCTTCCGGCAGTGTTCCAGGCCAATACACAGGTACATCGTCATTGCCGGATGAGAAGAGAAGCGAGCACCCCATTCCATTTCGACCATTGTTAACCGCATTTCTGATGGCGTCTTCCACAGATTCGAAATCACCGAGTTGAACCACGAAATCATCTGGAAGACTCCAGGAGTGGCTTTGCACATGTGCTCCCGCTTCCATCGCTGCATATGTGATTCCGTCAGCAAAGTAGGATGCCGTAGAAATAGGCAATACTTCATCGTTTAGTTCGATATACTTGAACACTCGACAAGACATAATGCTAGTCTCAGGTGCCACTCCTGCCACTCCTATTTCATTATCTGCTTCTGCAGCTATGATGCCCGCACAGCAGGTCCCATGCCCATCCTCTGGAAAATTCAAAATGGGATGACCACCCGCATCATCATTTGTAAAGTCTCTGCCGGGCAATAAGTTAGCCTGCAAATCCTGGTGCATTGTATCTATGCCAGAATCCATCACTGCAACCAGCACATCTGCCGATCCGCGTGTGAATTCCCAGGCATCTACTGCGGAAATATCAGCTCCGGGCTCTCCGCCCCCTTGTAAAAGGCTGCCATCATTCTCCAAATGCCATTGCCTGGAGTAGAAGTCGTCGTCCGTAGCTGTGCCGTTTACAATAGGAAAGAATAGATAATCCGGTTCCGCATATTCAATGGCTTCCGCTTGTTCAAACCTAGAACAAAAAGCACGGGAATCGAAAAGTTTCTCCGTAGTAAGGAAAGTAAAGACGCGCTCATGAAAGCTGCTCTTCTCCAAAGAAACATAAGCAAAGCCATGCAGCCCTTCCCGTACATCCTCTTCGGCATATCCGGGCTTTACTTTTACAAAGAATCTATTTAGAACAGCAACTTGTGTGTCGTGGGCATCTCGGATGAATTCCCCCATCCAGCTGACCTCTATCAGTGGACTTAATAAGGATTTGACCTTAGTGACATCCAGCGAGGCATTACCCGCCCAGTCCAGTATGTAGCCCTCCAGGCCAGAAACATGAACAATCTCTATATCATTTCCAAGCTCGGCTCGCAAGCTTGCCAGGACCTGCTCTTGCTCCACCCCTGCTGCTGCAAGCACCAACATGCGTTCTGGATGCACGCTCAAGCCCCTCTCCGATTTATCCTCTTGCAAAGCAAGGGAGTTGATTGAGATAGCAAACAATAGCAGAAACAGAGAGAAAAGCAATTTCAGATTCTTCATGGCATAAGTTTACAAAAGAATACGTGAAATCTGCAAAAAAGTGGCCGCTAGAAGACGACAGTCTTGTTGCCATGGATAAAGACCCGATCTTGAAAGACTAGCTTTAAGGCACTGGCAAGCACAATCTTCTCTACGTCTTTACCGGCTCTGGACATATCTCTGGCTGAGTCCCTGTGGCTTATCTCTATGATATCTTGATGTATAATAGGCCCTTCATCCAGATTATCGGTTACAAAGTGGGCAGTGGCTCCAATAATCTTTACCCCACGATTAAAAGCCTGTCGGTAGGGGTTTGCACCAATAAAAGCAGGAAGGAAAGAGTGATGTATGTTGACTATTCGATGCTTAAAATTTGCAACAAAGGTCGGATTGAGTATCCGCATGTACTTGGCCAAAACCAGGTAATCTGGATTGTAAGGCTTTATGATGTCCAGAATTTGCTGTTCATGCTCTGTACGATCGATCCCCTTGTGATCTACATAGTGAAAAGGAATCTCAAATTTGGTTACCAAATCCTCAAGCACCCTGTGATTTCCAACAACTGCAATGATATTTGCATCAAGCTCTCCGCTGTGATGGCGAATAAGCAGGTCTCCGATTGCGTGATGCTCTTTCGTTACCAAGGCAACCACGTCTTTTTTCTGCTTCGAGATTAGACGCACATTGCTATCTGCTCCCAGTGCTTGTTTGACATCTTCTACAAGCAAATCTTTATTAAATTCCCCAGCCATTTCTGCACGCATGAAAAAATGGTTGGTCGTTTGATCTACATATTCATCCGTCTTGGTAATGTTGAGTTGTCGATCAAAAAGTAGTTTGGTAATGTTGTAGATCAAGCCCGGCTTGTCTGGGCAATCTACAAGTAATACGCTTCCTGTACTAGACTTCATTGAAAGTAATTTTGACTGTTCCTGGCTTCTGTCATGAATCCTTATTGGCCAATTGACCACAAGCAGCATCCACATCCTTGCCTCGACTGCGACGAATAGTTGCACTTATATTCTTGCTTTCAAGATAGGCCTTGAAAGCATCTAGTCGATCGCCGCTGGTATTCGCATAGTCTGCCATGTCGATCGGGTTGTATTCTATCAGGTTTACCTTGCAGGGTATATGCTTGCAAAAAGCAGCGAGTTCCTTAGCATCCTCTATGTTATCGTTGATATCATAGAATACAATGTATTCGTAAGTCACCATACGCTTAACGCGATCGTAATAGTACTTAAGTGCTTCCGCCAGTGCTTCAAGGCTGTTTTGCTCATTGATGGGCATTATGGTGGAACGCTTCTCATCATTGGCTGCATGGAGGGATAAGGCCAGATTAAATTTGGTATCATCATCCGCTAGTTTGCGGATCATTTTGGCTATTCCTGCGGTGGAAACGGTCAGTCTTCTGGCGCCCATATGCAATCCCTGCGGAGAGGTAATGTGCTCTACACTTTGAAGCACATTTCTATAATTGAGCAGCGGTTCGCCCATGCCCATGTATACAATATTGGTTAACGAGCTTTGATAGTTTTTCTCCGCCACATGATTGATCAATACGACCTGATCGTAAATTTCCGCTGCATCGATATTGCGAAGGCGCGGCATATACCCCGTAGCACAAAATTTGCAACTCAAACTACAGCCTACTTGAGAAGAAATGCAGGCGGTCATGCGATCGTCTGCCGGAATCAGCACTCCTTCTACCAGGTTTCCGTCGAAAAGGCGAAAGCGCAGTTTGATGGTTCCATCGCTGCTTTTCTGCTCCAGATCAACCTGTACTGGCTTGATTTCGCAATGTTCCTCCAGATAGCCTCTAAAGCCTTTCGATAGAGAGGTCATTTCGGAGAAACTTGTGGCTGATTTCTGCCAGAGCCACTCCCAAATCTGTTTGGCTCGGTATGGCTTTTCGCCTGCAGCTTCGCAAAGCTCTTTTAGCTGATCCAGACTCAGCTTCCTTATGTCGGTTTTTACTGTGGCTGACATTTGCTGCAAAGATAGCCATAATGTAAGTGCGAGATTCAAAACCGGGGACCTAAGATGCAATTTAGCAACGAAGAATAGCTAACGCGAAGGAGAGAACGTGCAAAATAGCCCCAGGCGAAGTGGTATGAGTGCCATAGCTGCCGTGGTGAATGCTACACTGGTGGGGGCTCGGAGTTTACGGAGAGACCACAGCAGTGAAGCATGAACAGGCAGATATGGTGCGAATAAGAGCGGAGCATGGGACTACAGCTAACGCGTACAAAACCCCTTTCGCTCCAAAAATTCAACATTGATTGATGCTAAAATAATATGGCTGGCGACCAATTCTGACATCTGTCGCGGACTTGATATGGAAGAAAAACTTCGGAGGGATGACCCAGGACCTAAAGAGATTCGCTGTGCTTGCGGGCTCTTTTGAAAGTCAACAGTACCTGGAATATGGTCCCTTTGTCCATCTCACTTTCGACCGAGACCGAACCGCCTTGCAGCTCCGTGAGGTTCTTGACAATGGCCAGCCCAAGTCCATGCCCACGGCGAACGGTATCGCCGTTTTGCACCCGCTCAAAGTTGTTGAAAATATGCGGTAGCTTTTCCGAAGGAATACCTATACCAGTGTCCTGAACAGTGAATCGAAGAGTAACATGTGTGTTGTTTATATCTGTAGGTTGCACAGAAACATCAATTTGCCCCTTGTCCGTAAACTTGATCGCATTGGTCAGCAGATTTTTGAGAATCTGCTGAAGGCGTAAGGGATCACCCTGTATGACTGGCGGTATGTTCTTGTCGACAGTCACATGTACGGGCACCTGCTTTTCAAGGCTTTGGTATTCTACCGACTTGGCCACCCGCATCATCAGATTATGCAGGAAGAAGTCGGTGGTTTGGAAGGTGATTTGGTTTGATTGGGTTTTGGCAAAGTCTAGCAGATCATTGAGCATTTTATCGAGGGTCTGTGTGGAGCCTTCTAGGGCTTTTAGGTAGCCATGCCCTTTGCCGGAATTCACGTAGTTTTTGAGCAGATAGGAAATTCCTATGATCTCCGTCAGCGGCATTTTGATGTCATGCGTGATTCGCGAGAAGAACTCCATTTTGAGTTTCTGCGATTTCTTGAGTTGCTGAATTTCAAATTCCAGCAATTCGATTTTTCTATTTAGATTTTGGATTTCCGTGTGTGCAGCATGACCGTTTTTGCCAATGGTTGGATAGATGTGGCTCACATTCTGCAGCAGTCCTATGATAGAAGAGTGATCCTGTGGATCTTTGTAGAAAGATACATTTAGCAGGTAATCTGTGCCTGCGGCGTGGTGCTTAACATTTGGTATGCTAATGGAGTGTCCAGTTTTCAGTTCTTTCAACTGTCTTAAATTACCATTGAGGAAACCGAAGACTTCCGGGAGGAATTGATTGCAATGAGGCATCAATTCAAAGAGTGAGTTGCATGATTCCAAAAGATACCCCTCCGTGTTGAAAATGATCAACTGGATATGAGAATCGGCGTACATGGCCTTGTACTTCTCAGTAAGTGCGGACTTTTTATCTCTGGTATTCATCGAATCGACAAACTGCTCGCTGAAGGGTTCCTTCACGTGGTTCTTTAGCATGGTAATCTTTTTCGGCCACTTATATAATGCACATGTTCACTAGTGAGATGTAGGCAAACTCTTGACTACACATCGGCCAACTTACTAATAACAAAGGCCTTGCCAAGCGTCCGAAAAACCTTAAAAAAGTAGGAACGAAATTGGAAAACAAAATTCGCCCCTTCTCTTGCTTGCAAATATAACATAAATGCCTGTACCTTACGGTTCTGGCATAATGCATAAGGAAAATCAATTCGAAGAGATGAGTGATAATTTTGACAAGTTTTCGAAGCTGCGACAGGACTATGATCAGGGTTCTTTGAGCAAAAAATCTGTGCTTCCTAACCCCTTTGATCAGTTTGAAAAATGGTATGAAGAGGCTTCACGATCGACAATCAAGGAGCCAAATGCCATGGTCTTATCGACCAGCGGAGGAAATGGCAGGGCTTCGAGCCGTATGGTGCTTTTGAAGGGCTTTGACGAAAAGGGCTTTTTGTTTTACAGCAATTATCGTAGTCGGAAAGGGCAGGAAATGGCAGTAAATCCCTACGTTTCTGCGCTGTTTTTCTGGGATGTGCTCGAGCAGCAAATTCGAATCGAAGGAACAGTGGAGCGTTTAAGTGCTGAGGAATCAGATGCTTATTTTAAGTTGAGACCCCGCAAGAGTCAAATCGGTGCTGTGGCCTCTGCCCAGAGTGAGGTGCTTGCCAGCAGAGAGCAGCTCGAAGAGAAGTTCGATCAGATAGCTGCGGATTATCCGGAAGAGCAACAAGAGATACCAAGGCCTGAGCATTGGGGTGGTTACAGGATCAGTCCGTACTATTTTGAGTTCTGGCAGGGCCGGCGGTCCAGACTCCATGATCGCATCTGTTTCAATCAGCGTCCGGATGGCATTTGGTCAGTTGCACGATTGAGTCCCTGATCCTTGCTCCTCGATCATTAATCTTTGATCTGTACCCTCTACCCTCTACCCTCTACCCTCTACCCTCCACTCCTTAATCCTCATTGTTAAGAACATAAAAAAAACCTCCATTTCCTATTGAAATGGAGGTTTCTGATTTTTGGGGCCAAGAAGCTTTACTAAGCTCCTTTCAGTGCATCTGCACCTGCTGCAATTTCGCTAATTTCTGTGGTAATTGCAGCTTGTCGAGCCTTATTATAGGCAAGTTTTAGCGTTCGCAGCATTTCTTCTGCATTTTCTGTAGCACTATCCATTGCAGTCATTCGAGCACCGTGCTCTGAAGCGTGGTTGTCCAGTACAAAGCTGAAGAGTTGTGTGCGGATAATTTTGGGGACCAATTGTTCCAATAGCACTTGCTGACCTGGCTCAAAGATAAAGTCAGTCTTGGTCTTTGACTCCGTCTTAGCCTTAGGCTTTTTGATTGGCATGGTCTGTACGCAGAGGAAATTTTGCTGTACGGCATTCTTGAACTGAGCGTAGGCAACTTCTACTACATCAAACTCGCCCAGAGCATAGTTATCCATCAGCCAGTCAGCTGCCAAGGAACAGTTTTCGAAAGAAAGGTCTTTGAAGAGGCCTTCGTGATCCTCTACCACCTGAATTCCTTCTCGACGTCTGAAGAAGTCGCCACCTTTTTTACCAATGCAAAGCACGCTAACATTGCCTGCGGCAAACTGCGCCTGGTACTTTTCATCGATACGGCGTAAGATAGACTTGCAGATGTTGGCGTTAAATGCACCGCAAAGACCTCTGTCTGAAGTAATGCAAACGAACATCACCTTTTCTACATCTCGGCTTTCTGCCAGGGCGATATTGACATCACCTTCAGATGCGGCTACAATATTGCTCAGCATCTCCGTTAACTTCTGCGCATAAGGACGCATGTCGGTGATTGCGTTTTGTGCTCGACGCAGTTTTGAGGCGGCAACCAATTTCATCGCCGATGTAATCTGCTGGGTAGATTTTACCGAGCTGATTCTGGTTCTTACTTCCTTTAATTTTCCACTCATATTGAATGTATTAAGTCAGTTCCCATTGCAATGCAGTCAACTAAGCCTGCATTATGCAAAACAAGCCCTCCAAAGTTTAGCGCTCTGAAAGGCTTGTTTTATTATAGATCAAAAGGTTTTGTTAAACCTCTTTTTCAGAATAGTATAGCGCCTTCTTAGGATTTATACCCTTGCACTACCTTACGGGCAATCACCGCCAGAGCTTCCTTCAATTCATCGCTGATTTTTCCGCTCGCCAAGGCATTCAGAGTGTCAGGATCAGTTCGCTCTAGCTCACCGAGGAATTCCTCTTCAAACTCGCGGATACGATTCACCGGAACATCAGACAGTAGTCCGGCAGTACCAAGGTGAATGATCGCGACCTGCTTACCTACAGATACCGGAGAATACTGGGCCTGCTTTAGAATCTCCACATTTCGCTTCCCTTTCTCAAGAGTCGATTGTGTAGCAGCATCAAGATCAGATCCAAACTTAGAGAATGCTTCCAGCTCACGGAACTGAGCCTGATCAAGCTTCAAAGTACCTGAGACCTTTTTCATTGACTTAATCTGAGCACTACCCCCTACTCGCGATACGGAGATACCCACATCAATTGCAGGACGTACACCAGAGTTGAAAAGATCCGAATCAAGGAAAATCTGCCCATCAGTAATCGAAATTACATTCGTTGGGATATAAGCAGATACATCCCCTGCTTGTGTTTCAATGATTGGAAGCGCAGTCAGCGATCCACCACCTTTTACCATAGGTTTGAGTGCCTCTGGCAGATCGTTCATGTTTGCTGCGATGCCATCATCGTTGATCACCTTTGCAGCTCTTTCCAACAGTCTTGAGTGAAGGTAGAATACATCTCCCGGATAAGCTTCACGCCCTGGGGGTCTTCTAAGTAGCAAAGAAACCTCACGGTAAGCCACCGCCTGCTTGGATAGATCATCATAGATCACCAGAGCCGGACGTCCCGTATCACGGTAAAATTCACCGATAGCTGCCCCGGCATATGGAGCGTAAAACTGCATCGGTGCAGGCTCCGAAGCGGAAGCATTTACCACTACTGTGTACTTCATGGCACCACTCTCTTCCAATACTTTGGCAACGTTGGCTACCGTAGATGCCTTTTGTCCAACTGCTACGTAGATACAGTATACTGTTTCAGTATCTTCTCTCTCGTAGAATTCCTTTTGGTTTAGGATGGTATCAACAGCTACTGCTGTCTTTCCAGTTTGACGGTCACCGATGATGAGCTCTCTTTGACCACGGCCAATTGGAATCATGGCATCGATAGCCTTAATTCCAGTTTGCAGAGGCTCAGTTACCGGCTCTCTGAAGATTACTCCTGGTGCCTTTCTTTCGAGAGGCATTTCGTAAAGATCGCCTGTTACGGCACCTTTACCATCGATCGGCTCACCAAGCGCGTTGATTACTCTTCCGATAAGCCCTTCACCTACCTGGATCGAAGCAATCTTTCCACTTCGCTTCACCTGATCACCTTCCTTAATTCCGGCAGAAGATCCCATCAGTACTGCCCCTACATTATCTTCTTCAAGATTTAGGGCCACAGCTTGGACGCCGTTTTTGAACTCAAGAAGCTCACCAGAACGAGCCTTTCTCAGTCCGTAAATACGAGCAATACCGTCACCTACCTGAAGTACGGTTCCGGTCTCTTCCAACTCAGCTTCAGAGGAAGAATTAGCTAGTTGCTGTCTTAATATTGCCGATATTTCGTCCGGCTTCACTTCAACCATAATTACTAATTTTTGGTGTAGCTGTTGTCAATAAAGTGTTTACGAAGATTTTCCAGCTTTGATGCCACGCTCGAATCATATACTTGTTGTTCGAACTCGAGCACAAAGCCTCCCATCACAGCCGGATCAACTTTCTGTTCGATCTCCACAGCGGAGCAGTCCGTCTTGGCTTTCACCAAAGACTTCAATTGCTCTACGAGCGCCTGCTCCGAAATCGGAACAGCAGTGGTTACTACAGCCGAGATGATCCGCTTCTTCTTGCGATAAAGATCGATGAAAGCGTTGGCAATCTCAGGTACCATAGCTTCTCTCTTCTTCTTCAACACCAGGTCGAAGAAACCAAGGGAAAGCTTGTTAAAATGAGTACCGAAAACGCCAGTGAGAATATTGCGCTTCTTTTCCTGATTGATAATCGGGCTCTTAAGCGCCATCTGCAATTCGCGATTTGAACTTACTGTATTATTCAGCAATTTCATATCCTTGCAAACCTCCTCCAAAATGGATTGCTCTTCAGCGAGATCCATCAGGGATTGGGCATATCGGGTGGCTACTTTTTGAACTGACATGTTTGGATCAGGTTAGGTTGGCTTTCTCTATTTCCGACTTGATAAAATCCTGGTGCTTCTTGTCTGAATCCAACTCGCGAGTCAGCACTTTTTCAGACATCGCCAGGGCAATGGCGCCTACTTCATTCTTGAGCTGCGCCATTGCGGCAAGCTTCATAGTATTCACCTCTGCACGCCCCTTTTCTACCTCTTTGTTCGCTTCATCGCGAGCGGTAGTCTTGGCCTTTTCAACCATCGAATTTGCCTGATCTTTCGCCTCAGCTATGATGCGAGCACGCTCTTCACGAGCCTCCACCAATAGACGCTCATTTTCAGATTCCAATGAAGCCATCTCCGCTTTGGCCTGCTCGGCCTTTTTTAGAGCGTCTTCAATTGACTGATTACGAGTATCCAATGCTTCTGAGATCGGTCCCCATGCAAACTTCTTCAAGACCCATAACAGGATCAGGAAGGTCAGTAGGGTCCAGAAAAACAAGCCCAATTCTGGCTTAATCAAATCCATTGCTAGTACCATCGACAGAAATTTTAGAAGATAATACGATACTTAGCCACATGTGCACGATCGGTGCCATCGGCTAAATTTACCGTTGATACCGCTTATACGAACAAAGTCAAAAGACCTACTACCACACCGAAAAGGGCAACACCCTCGATCAATGCTGCAGCAAGAATCATGTTCGCTCTGATGTCACCAGAAGCCTCTGGCTGACGTGCAATTGCTTCTACTGCACTACCACCAATTTTACCGATACCAACACCAGCAGCCAATGCAGCCAAACCGGCTCCTATTGCGCCACCCATTGAGGAAACATTACCTCCTATTTCCAACAAAATCGTCAACAATTCCATACTGATTGATTTAACGTTTATATTAATTACTATTCTTAAATTTTCTTTTTAGTGTGCTTCGTGATGATCATGCTCCTCTACCGCCTGTCCGATAAAGACCGCCGATAGAATCGTAAATACAAAGGCTTGTAGAGCGGCAACAAATAGCTCCAGACAATTCATAAACAACATGAACGGTACCACCAACAACGAGGAACCGAATCCTACTGCCGCATTGGCCAAATGACCAGCGATAAAGATCAGAGAAACAAGACTTAAGATGATAATGTGACCCGCCGTAATATTGGCAAAAAGTCGAATCATCAATGCAGCCGGCTTGATAAACAAGGACAAGAATTCGATCAAAATAAGGATCGGTTTCACCCCAAGCGGAACCCCGGGAGGGTTGAAAATGTGCATCCAGTAGTCCTTGTTGGCTCCTGTCACAATCAACACAAAAGTGATCAGCGCAAGAGCAGCTGTAACGGCTATATTACCGGTAACATTCGCTCCAAAAGGAGGAATCGGAATCAAACCAAGCAAATTGTTAATCCAGATAAAGAAGAAGACCGTCAAAAGAAACGGCATGTACTTCTTGTATTTTGGACCAATGCTCGGCTTTGCGATATCATCTCTCACAAACTCGTAAATCGGCTCCACTATCGATTGAATACCTCGTGGAGCGCCTTTATTCTTTCCATACGCTCTGGCCGCACCGATAAAAATCCAGCACATCAATAGACCACTTAGAAACATCACAAAGACATTTCGGGTAATCGAAAAGTCATAAAATTTAGCACCATCGGCTCTGGTAACTTTACCATGATGATAGGCATATCCATTCACCTCTTTATGTCCGTGATCAAATGCACTGGACATAAACATATTGAATCCTGCCTCTGGTGAGTACAGTATACAAGGAAGCGGTATTGAGTAGCCAAATGGAAGGTGAATATCATGAGAGTCAGCAATGTGGTGCATGATCGTACCTCCAACATCCATCTCCTGATCTTCCAGGTGGTCTCCGTGGTCGCCATGAGCACCGTGGTCCCCATGCGTTCCATGATCTCCGTGATCCCCATGATCGCCTTTGGTTCCACGATCACCCCGATCTCCCTTGGTGCCCTTATCACCCTTGGTGCCTCTATCGGCCTTTCCACCATGATTATGACCGGAATGCTTGTGATCAGCATGACTATGACCGGAATGATCATGTCCATGATTGTGTCCTGAATGAGCGTGTCCAGAGTGGTCGTGCCCTGCATGATTATGGCCGGCATGGCTGCCCGCTTGTTTGGAACTCTGTGCATGGCTCTGAACTGGAGCTATATACAAAAGGCAAACAAACACTATAATAAGAAGGCTTTGTAGTTTTTTTAACTCCAATTTTTCTTCTGTTTTTGGCGGTTTCCGGATTAGGCCACAAAGGTAAATAAAACCTTAGGAATAAGTCTAACTAAATGGCTAAAAATGTGTACTTATTTAGTCACAAAAAAAACCCGCTAACCAATGGCAGCGGGTTCTTTTATCTTCTTATGCCTTCTTTAAAAGGCCAATTTCTATCAATCGCTCCTCCAAATACTCACCTGCGGTAATTGGATCATATGCCAATGGACGATCCTCACTAACACAGGAATCCAGACAATCCAGTTTCATCTCGGCCTTTGGATGCAAAAAGAATGGAATAGAATATCTGTGCGTATGCCACTTCTCCCTAGGAGGATTCACAACACGATGCGTCGTTGATCGAAGTTTATTGTTGGTAAGTCGCTGCAACATGTCGCCAACATTGACCACAATCTCTCCAGGACCTGCATTAACCGCAACCCATTCATCTTGCTTGTTAAGCAACTCAAGACCATCAGCAGAAGCGCCTACCAATAAAGTAATCAGGTTTATGTCTTCATGCTGCTCCGCGCGAATAGCAGATATAGGGTCCTCTGTGATCGGTGGATAATGAATACATCTTAAAATACTGTTACCCTCCGTAATATGAGGCGTAAAGTACTCTTCCTCCAATCCCAAATACAAAGCAATTGCTCTCAACAAATGCGCCCCAGACTGCTCAAACTTTCTGTAAGTCTCTACCAGTGTATCATTAAACTCAGCAACCTCACTTACCTGAACATTCTCCGGATACCGACTCTTCAATGCACTATCCTCAGCCACCGTCTGACCAAATTGAAAGAACTCCTTCAAATCCGGAACATCCGACTGCTTCGCGCTCTCCTTGCCAAATGAAGTGTATCCACGCTGACCCGCAAGCCCTTCAATCTCATACTGCCGCTTTGTAGGCGATTGCATACTAAAGAAGTCAGTAACCTTTGTGTAAAGTTTTTCAATTTCCGCATCAGTCAATCCGTGATTTACCACAGAAACAAAACCAACTTCCTCGTAGGCTTTACCTAAGGTGCTGATAAAGTTTTTCCGCTTTGCTGAATCCCCAGATAGAAAGTCCTGCAAATCGACACAAGGCACTATTGTCTTTGACATTTTTTCTGTTTTTTTAGGTTAGAAATTCGACCTGTTTATTTCGCCGGCAAAGGTAGGGCATTCCCCTACAGTCTTCAATTTTAACGTAGCTTTACAATGTAAAATCCAACACCAAAACGCAAACTTAACATCCTGTTAACAATGGCTAAAAACATCTCTCTGCTCAAGCTGATCCTACTCCTTTGCCTATCAACGAGTACAGTGAAATCCACCTTCGCAGGATGCGAAATTGGACCAATACCAATGGTGCTGGAAACTACAGCCTCAATATGCGCCACAAGCAACTATCAGATACAGCAATTAGACACGCTACCCGAACTGCCCAACAATTTCGAATGGATGATCACTGATCAACAAAGCATCATCCACGGATTCTCTTACGGACTGCTAATCAATACCAGCAACTTAAATTCCGGGCAATATTGTTTGAGCGCAATTGCATACAGCGGAGAGGAAAACCCATTAGACAAATCAGAAATTATATATGGAGAAACAGGCATAGAGGAAATCAGCCAGCAAATCGAACAAGGAGTCTGCGCAGACTTTGATCCCGAAAACTGCTTCCCCTTCCAAATACTACCAGCGCTGGAATTCACCTCAGCTTCCAATCAATGTATCGATACACTCGGCTGGTTTGGCAACATTCTAATCAATAATGGTTCAGGACAATACAGCAGCAACCTGCAAGCCGAGCATCAATTCGCAGACAGCACTTTGCTATTTGCAGAAGTAGAAGCAGAATTCTTAGACTTTACGGTCACCGACCTGCAAACCGGATGCAATACCAATTTCACTATAGATAACCCCTGCATCTGTAACCTGTCCCTACAAGCTGCCAGCATACTGGATTATCAGTTGTGCGCAGATCAGCCCCTCATAGCCGAGCCTTTGGAATATACCATAGACTCCACTGAAGTCTTCTATTATGTACTTATGAAAGATTCCCTATATTCCCCAGCCTCCGTATTAACCTTCAATACAACTGGAACTTTTGACCTAAGCATATTCGAAGAAAACCAATTCTACCTAACCAGCATCGTAGGCAGCCAGAGCAACACAGCCCTACCTAATCCATTTGATGACTGCACCATCATCAACACAACTGCATCCGTTAGCATCTATGATCCCATCAGCGTACAATATGCCACCGAATGCCTGGAAGTGGAGATAGGAACGGAATGCCAAATCTTACCTCGCTACGATCTTACAATCAATGTCACAAGTGCCTATGCATCCGCCACAGGCACAAGCATCGAACTCACCTCCACCCAGGGAATCTCAGAGTCCGTAGCATCAGGCCAGATCATCATAATCTCCAATCTAATCTACAATGCAGAATCACCACTCTTCATTACCGATGAGTTAGGCTGCCAAAGGCAAATAAACATTTCCCCTCCCTGCGACTACTCCTTGATCGAAGGTCTGTCACATGCCCCCGACCTGCCTGCCGATACCAGCTTCCATTGCCACAATACAGACTTGCAGTTAAGCAACATGTGCTTCATCACCAACAGCAGTCAAACTACCTCAACCTATGTATTGCTCACAGATGCCTCGGATTACCAAACCGCATTCCATTATAATAGCGATGGCTATTTTGAGGCAGAACTTTTGCAGCCCTACACCGGGCAAACTCTTTTCGCCGCCGCTGCCGTATACCCGGAAACCAGCAGTGCAGAACCAGACATCAATCAAACACCCCTCGCCATCGGTAGCCCAATGCCCATAGCCATAGTCGAACCGCTACAACTGGAATTTATCGCAGGCGAATGCGAAAACCAATATGCAGACATCCAAATCATTCCCTCTGGCGGAGCACCCGAAATCAGCAACAACTACATTTATACACTCAATGGCGATTTACAAATGGGCCTGCAGCCTGATCAGCAAGTAAGCATAGAGCTATTACAAGGGCAATCAATCCAGCTTTTCCTCAACGATGGAACCGGTTGCAATATAGAATTCAATTTTGGACCGCTGGACTGCCCTAGCAACACCATGGCTTACACAATACAGCAATTCAACATATACCCAATTCCCGCCAGCGAGCAGCTCTATTTGCAACATGCACCTCATGATCTGCTCTCCTTGCAGATATACGATACGCATGGAAATCTCCTGCTGAATCTCGATTCTCCTAACACGCTGCAAGGCCAAGGTGCGGACATAAGCCAGCTTCACCCCGGAATTTTCTTCCTGCTCATTCAGACCAAACAGCAAAGTCAGGTGCTGAAATTCACTAAGGTAAACTGAGCAAATAACGGCAACTCCTGTAAACTGAAAAATTAATTTCAAGATTTGGAGCGAAACATACTCCTGCGCGTTCTGCTCTTCCTGCTATTCGTTCCAATTCAGGCGCCCTTCGCTGCTGTCTGCATCCAGTATGTGGGTCTCCTAAGGGAGCCCCTCATACTGGCGCAGCCAGGCGCTCAGTACACCTTCATTTCCCCTTCTATCAGGGCTATTTTGCACCTATCTCCCCCGTGGTCACAATACTCCTTGCCACAGCGTCAGAATGCAATATTGTGACCAATTCAAGCCATACATGTCTCTACGGTCCTACTGCTGGTGCCTTAGGAAACAAGCCAAGAACAGCTTGAAGGATTCCTGTTTCAGTCGAGTCATATGCATCTTGCATAGTCTTTAGTTACATTTAGAGCCAAGCAAGAATGGCCGAAACAGATATCGTGACAAACTATTCAGAACTTATTTACTCAGGTACTTGAGGCAATTCCACCTTGCCAGCTCCTTCAATTTTGATTGAACTTAAAGTAGTTAATGACTTCTCAGGAAGATAGTTCCAAACTCAGCGACGAGCAATTGGTAGAGGGTATCCTTATGGGACAGGGTGACTTAAGGCGCGAGCTGTACAACAGATACTCCAATCTCATTTTTGGAAGATGCTTCAGCCTGACGAAAGATCATGCAGCTTCTGAGGATCTTGTTCACGATGTTTTCATCAAAATCTTTTTAAAACTCAATACCTTTAAAGGCAAATCAAGATTTTCACTCTGGGTGCACTCAATTACATACAATCACTGCATAAACTATCTCAAAAAGAAAGCACGCCGATCAGAGCAAAGCTTTGAAGAGGTCAACCTCAACGAAATTGAATCAGCAGCGGGGCAGGATGAAGACAAATTGTTGCTGGAAATACAATTGCAACAATTAGAAAGAGTATTTCAAAACCTAAAGGCAACTTATAAATCGGTCCTGTTGTTGTACTACAAGGATCAACTAAGCATTAAGGAAATTGCCGATGTCCTCAAAATTGGAGAGAGTGCCGTGAAAATGCGGCTGAAAAGAGGAAGAGATCAATTATCCGTCGAGTACAAAAAGATGACACATGGGTCGAGATAGAGAAATAGATCAGCATTTGGCGGCTGTATTTACAGATCTTCAGGAACCAGACTGCCCCCCGGAAGTAGAAGGGGAAGTAATGTCTACCATGAACTATTTCAATGTCTTGAATGATTTCGTCGAAGTCTTCGTGATCGGATTTATAAATGCCCAATCCGAAATGATCTCCACCATCATATCGGACAACAAAGATTAGATCCGGTTCTGCATTGTGACCCCTAATGTACTTCAGGGTCTCTATGGCGCAATTCTTAATATACAACAATGGATAAAGTAACGAACTGGACTGAGCTCATGATTGGATCTCTAAGCGCCTTCGGCGAAAAATTCATGGGCACACTGCCAATGATCTTTGGAGCAATCGCGATCCTAATTATTGGTTGGCTTCTTGCCAAATTAATCTCCACCGGAGTACGAAAGCTACTGGAAGCACTTCCTTTCGACGAATTCGCAGATAAGGTACAGGTTTCTGAGTTTCTGGGACGAGCCAACGTGAAGGCACGCCCATCTGCCCTCATTGGGAAATTTGTTTACTGGTTGCTCTTGCTTCTTGTATTCATGACGGCTTCAGATGCCCTCGGTTGGTCTGCAGTCACAAGAGAAATTTCCAATCTCATCGGATACCTGCCCCAACTATTTGTAGCAGTTGTCTTCTTTATCATTGGAACCTACATTGCTACCTTTGTTCGAGATCTTATCAAGGGAGCCACTTCCTCTTTGGGAATCTCCACTGGCAACATCCTCAGCATGGCAGTGTTCTATTTCCTGATGGTTCTGGTAACGCTTACCGCGCTAGATCAAGCAGGACTTGACACAAGTATCATCACCTCTAATCTGATGCTAATCTTCGGTGCAGTACTAGCTGCAGCAGCAGTCTCTTACGCTCTCGCTTCCAAAAGCATCATGGAAAATATCATTGCAGGTTATTTCTCTCGCAAGACTTTTACAAAAGGTCAGGAGATCGAAGTGCAAGGAGTTAAAGGCAAGATCATAGATATGAATGCTACTTCTGTAACAGTTGAAAATGGCTCGGGAGATCGCGTCGTGATACCAAGCAATCAACTGATCACCAGTCAAACAACTATCAAGAAAGGCTAAACCCATAAACCAGGTCCGCACCTTCAACAATGTATAACAGCCTTTTTCATCAGATTATGACCTATAGAGTCGTTCCGCGTTTTTACGGAACGGCTCTTTTTTTGCCCATTAGCGGGACTTAGACGCATTCGATGCCCACTCTACCCTCTACCCTCTACCCTCTACCCTCTACCCTCTACCCTCTACCCTCTACCCT
>JAHDEE010000256.1 GCA_020629005.1 Chitinophagales bacterium | reverse complement strand
ATCCTTCGTTATTTTTCTCCACCAGCCAACAAGGATGCTGTCAAAAAATGCCTCGACTAAATCATTTCTTGCAGCGTCAAAATCAGACTTTATTGATTCCCCATCCCTTAGCGACAAAAGCGAAGGATATGAAGCGACTTAGCATACTTATTCTAGTGGGACTAATGGGCATTTCTGCCATTGCACAAACCTTGCCTGCCGACCGCGCAGTGGACTGGACAGTAGCAGGGCTGCGCGATACCACAACAGTAGGCTTCGTCGCTATCGACCTGGCTGCCGAAGGAATTGTTGGGGATGGAAGTACAAACAATGATGCTGCCTTCGCGGCAGTCCTGTCCGGATTGAGTGGCAGCGGAGCGATACTGCGTTTCCCTGCTGGTCAATTCAGGTTCGAGACAGGTATGAACCTGCCGGACAATGTGGTGCTCAAAGGTGAGGGAGCAGAATCAACCACCTTGCAATTTGACCTTGGCGGAGTGAGCAATGCAATACAGGTCAGCGGATCAGATGTGAACTCTGAAACCAGTCCAGTAACGCTAGCGGCAAACAAAGGAGCTAGCTCGATTGAAGTCGCAGATGCAACTGTCTTTTCTACTGGTGACTGGATTCGCATTAAGCAGGATGATGAGGCTTTGATGACCTCCACCTGGGCCTACAACACCTACGGACAGATCGTTCGTATCGCTTCCAAATCAGGCAATCAACTACAGCTGGAATCGGCATTGCGACTGGACCTCGATCTAGCGGCAGCCCCGTATATCGTGCGTATGGAGCCAGCCAAAAATGTGGGAATCGAATGTCTAAAGATTCATCGACTTGATGATACCGCACCTGCTCAGACTTCAAGCATAAACTTCATACGTGCAGTCAATTGCTGGATCAAAGGGGTCGAATCTGAAAATTGTACTTATAGTCATTTTGAAGCCAACTACAGTTCCAACCTCTCTATCAGTAAGTCCTATGCGCATCATGGTTTTGACTATGGCGGCGGTGGTAGGGCTTACGGCGTGATGTTACATTTCACCACTGGCGAGTGCCTGATTGAGGACAATACATTTGAGCATCTGCGGCATTCGCTGATCGTGCAGGCCGGAGCCAATGGGAATGTGTTTGCCTACAATTACTCTTTCGATCCCTATTGGGATACCTTCCCAAATGATTCGGCGGGCGATATGGTGCTGCACGGCAACTACCCTTTCGCCAATCTGTTCGAACAAAATGTCTGTCGCAATATTGTGATCGATAATTCGCACGGTCCGAACGGCCCGCATAATACCTTTTTGAGAAATCGATCTGAGGGCTACGGAATCTTCTTTAGTGCCGATAATTCTCCAGACCAAAATTTTCTGGGAAACGAAATTACCAACAACGCTTTTCCCTATAGCCTTGTGAATTATAGTATTAATGGCACCGGCCATTTTATCTATGGCAACAATAATAAAGGAAGCATTGATCCGGCCGGGACCGAAAATCTTCCGGATCTGTCCTACGCATTTACACAGGCACCAGCATACGTGCCTTCAGATCAGTGGGCGGGAATTGGCACCACGAATCCCGTAGGACAAAACAGTATCCCAGCGCGCGATCGATTTTTGAGTGGCGACTTCTTTGCTAATGCTTGTTCGGAGGAATTGGGTCCGCAACTGGTGATTGCAAAGACCTGGTTGCAAGCTGCATTTGTCGGTTCTGAAATGCGGACGGAGCTTCAGGCGCAATCGCTTCTCGAATTGCAACAGCCATTTAACACAGCTCCCTGGAACTATACTGGGACTGAGCAAGTCACTTCCTTGCCGACTGGCATCACGGATTGGGTATTGCTCGAGTTGAGACCTGCCGATGACCTTGTGACAGAGGGAGAGCGTCATGCCGCCTTTCTGAGCAAAGATGGCAGCATTCTCGACCTGGCTGGCAACGAAGGTGTTGTTTTTTCCTCCCTTGAAAACGGTCGTGATTATCATCTTATCATTCGCAGTCGCAATCATCTTGACCTGCTCACTGAATTTGCACTTAGCTTTCCGATGACCAATGCCTACGATTTTTCTGTGCCGGCAAATGTTCGTGGCGGTACAAGTCAGCTAGCTGATCTTGGTAATGGCAGCTATGGCCAAATCGCCGGAGACATGAATGCAGATGGTGCGATGACTTTTGTTGATTACAATTCCTACTTAGCAAATTCATCTGCCATTCTCGATTATGAAGCGGCGGATATTAATCTGGATGGCCACGTCACTGTTTTGGATTTCAACTGGTATCGCATTAATGCCTCGGCATTGGGTATAAGTGAAGTTAGATACTGAGCTTTCCACTGCTGGCATTGCTACCGGGAGAGCCGAGTGGAGCTAACTGTTCTTCAGTTTTCATGCTGAGCTAATCGCAATACTCAACTCGCTATTTTGTATCGTCTTCCAACCAGGCAGGCTGATACTCATCAACTTTCCGTAGCTTAGGCAATATACTATCTATCGGCAGCTTCCATTTCACCTTGTCATAATTGGCTCTTTGTCCAGTCCGAATATTATGAGCAGACTGGTGTAATCCATAGTCAATCAATAACTGTAAATCTTCGTCGGGGTCTGCTGCTGCACGATCCTCAAGTGGTATTTCCATGCCGATTAGATTTACCAGGGTATCGTTAACCATTTCTGGAAAGAATTCCAGTTCTGCGCTATCTATGAGTATCTCTTTGACCTCCTCCACTATTCGAAACACCACCTCATCATTGCCATCCGCAATTCGCCTTTGCCAAAATTCGCGATAGTACTTTGGTGCCTCTAAGTGTTTCTCACGGGTTAGCACCAAAGAATCTATCCACTCCAGCTGCGGCTTTTGGATGTCGACAAATGAGGAGAGCTGAAAATGCTCGTTAAGATATAGGTAACCCACATTGTGCAGACTCTCGTGAACGGTAAATAATACTTTGGAATCTTTGATCCAGTCCATACCGGGTTTGTAGCCATTGCGTAGATGGGAGAAGGAGAGTTGTTTTTCCTGGTAATAGCTGACTGATGATGCATTTTTCGGATCGGCTTCTTTAGTTGCTCCTCCTGGTCTCAACTCCTGACAGCCTAGCACAAGGACTTGCACTAGCAGCACAAATAGCAGTTCGGCTCTCACTGCAACAGGATAATTTTTGCCGTCTCTCATCTTGATCGACTTTATCATCTTTGCCTTCAATCTTGTCAATCAAGCTCTGATTTCGAGACCGACTTATGGGACAAAAACACTCCACCAAGTCGGGCTCCAATGGCAATTACAACTGTAAATCCAGTACCTGCTTTTCGAAATATATCTGGCGGTATTACCAGGTCGTATTCGTTCTGGTATGGTGCCGGATCAGAATCTGCATTGCTGTAAGAACCATCTCCATATGCCAGACCTGCACCCCCATAGATGTCAAACATGACATTCCGAGCAAATCTGGCCTTAAGACCAAATAGCGTATTGATTCCCAGTTTCACTTTCTTGTATTCAGAATCCCAGGCGCGGTAATAGGTTCCATCTCCGTAATATTGGAAACTAGAGTTTCCAACGTAGGCTTTTTGTTTGATAAAAAAGCCTTCCAGGGAAACATAAAACTGCTCTGTATCTGTGCGTATCAACGAACTCTTAATGGCCGGCCTAATCTCCCAGAGATGGTAATCATTTTCCCATTCATCCTCGCTTATAAAATGCGGCACTATGTCTTTTTCTCCAAAACCAAAGTAGACCGAGTAGATTGTCGTAGTCGTGTTGTGGTATTCAAAGCCGATCCGGTGTCGGGGGTTGAAGTGCCAAGGTGTAGCCAGGTTGTAATTGACCTCCCACATAGCTGGATAGGTTTGGGTTGTTTCTTGTGCTTCGCATGTCAGAGAAATGCAGCAAAACAAGCTGAAAATAAGGAATACTGTTTTCATTGGGTTTTCAATTTAGGGGTTTGGAAGGGCTTCATTAGTTGCCAATTCAGCGCCTTTTCAGACTTGCTTCATGCGGTAATTTTACTATGGCTTCTTAATATACAAAAGATGGATTAGATTGTTGGAGTTATCGAGGTTAAGGCAAATATGTGTAGTAGACAACTGCAAATGATACTTGATCGGCCGCTTAGTACGACTGTTGGGAGGAATAGTGCTTTCTTCTTTTCCTTGATGAAAAGAAGCAAAAATCAAGGCGGTGGAAAATTTCGCTAAAGACTACTTACGTAAGATGGGGGTGCTGAATTTCATTGACCTGATCTGTGATCCGCAATCCGTAATCGATAATCTGCAATCCGTACCTGATCCTACTTCCCTTATTGCCACGGCGGGGTGCAGGTGCAAAATAGCCGCGGGCGAAACGGTATGAGCTGCTGTGATAGCGTGGTGAATGCTGGCCAATGGCGGCTCCGACCTTAGGAGGAGACGGCAGTGGCCAAGCATGAACAGCTAGCACAGTAGTGAATAATAGTGGAGCACGGGCAAGCCGATTGCGCGATGGGAATTTGCTTCGCTCCAAATAATAAAAAATCTGACCAGACTACCGCGATCAATCAAACACAGGTATCAGTCCGCTGCATTCGAAATCTTTTGCTTGCACTTTGTAGATCAAATTATTTGGCGGCAGATCGATGGATTGCAAATCAATAGTCCCTTTTATATGGGAATTCTGATAGAGTCTGCGACCTTGAAGATCAAACAATTCCAAACTGCTAAAATGCTGAGAAGCGGGTAGCCGCAGTTGCTGTCTTGAAACATCAAATGTGCACAGCGGTTTTTGCGATTCGGGAGAGTGCAATGATGATGCATTATCGGCAGAGAAATTCTGGAGGTACTCCATTTCGGCGATAGAAAAACTCCTGACAAGTATATCCACATCCCCATCCATATCATAATCAGCTATATCAAAAAGGATAAAGGAGGGATAGGTGATCGTCGTTTCCAGGGATTGGGTATTTACAAAACCATCTGCTCCCAGATTTTGATATACTTCAATGCTCATGTCTCCGATCTCATCTTCGAGAACCGTAATGATATCGATGAGACCGTCATTGTTGACGTCTGCTGCCGTTGCGCCAAGCGGCATTGCGGACCAGTCTCCGAATACATTCCAGCCTAGCGTTTGATTGCTGAAATATTGCATGATCTTGATCTGGTCCGTGCTACTGTTTGCAGCTAAAGCCAGTATGTCATCCAATCCGTCAGCGTTTATATCTGCCATTACAAAGGAGATCATGTCAAAACCTGGTGGGTTTGGGATAGTGATCGGGTCTGAATCCAGATAGCCCTCCTCTGCACTTAGATATTTGATCTGCTTATCTGAAACAAAGAAAAGTTGCAGCTGGTCGGTGCCCAGAAAGTTGGCAGAAACCAGGGGCTGCGAGTATTGCAGATCGTCGATATCTATTAGCTCGGGATTGCTGGTAAAATCGCCATTGCCAAGTCCCTGCAACCAATATAGATTTGCATCATCACCTTCAAGCAGTAGATCGAGTATTCCGTCTTCGTTGAGGTCAAAAGGGAGCATCTGAGCGATTGCAAAGGCATCTTCCGGAATTTGTCCCAGCAGCATCGGCTCTACTGGACGATGATTTTCGTCGATTAAGAATCTATACACTTGCGTGTAATCTGAGGCGAAGAGGTAATGCTGCCCATCTATTTTTGCCTCAGCTAGCGCAAAGGTAAATTGAAGATCGGCATTGTACTGTACTTGCAATTCGATATTGTTCTGATCGTCTAATGCGAGGCCAAAGAGGTCGGTTAGATATCCTTGTGCGGCAATGACAAATGGTAACTCATCTGCTTCCGGTTGTATTATGGCGAGATCGCTGAATCTCTGCGGATAAGGACCGAGAATGTAATCGAGTTCAAGCTCGTAGATATCACTACCAGGCACGATGGTGTAGACTGCACTAACTGCTTCCGAAGAAAAAACCAGTTGCTCATTGCCATCTCCATTCAGGTCCTGCCATTTGGTGTTGTGTACCATCAGTCCTTTCAACTGCTGCGCATCGGCAAAGGCAAAACCACCCAGACCCTTCATAAAGTAGGTAGGCTCATAGTAGCCATAGGTCAGTAAGTCTTTTTCGCCATCCCCATCAAGATCGAAGGAGACTGCACCTCTATAGTCTAAATCCGGGATAGCAAAGCTAGCGACCTCGGAAAACTGTCCGGCTGAATCCTGAACTTTCAATACGAACAACTCATCATAGTAATCATCCTTGCCCAGCACATCTATGTCGCCGTCCCCGTCCAGATCGAAATAGCTTGGTTCAGAAAGCTGAATTGTCTGCGCTAGTTCATCAAGGATTAGATCGTTGTTGGGGAGAAACAACCTGTATTCGTTGTCGATGATGACATCCAGGTTGCCATTGCCATCAAAGTCCATGACCTCGGCCACAGAGGGTGATAAATCCTCTTGCACCAGTTCGACGTCAACCAGCAAGTCGTTGGGACCAAAGTGAGCTACATACAAATCTTCGTCTATTTCATAAATCACTTCAGGCTGTCCATCAGCATTCATATCGGCAGCGGTAAGAAAGTTAGCCGCCGGATCGATATTGACCAATTCGAAAGTTTTGTCACCCAAATTTTTCCAATATAAAAATCCGGTAGTATTTCGCACAGCGCCTACAATATCTGGCAGGCCATCTTGATTTACATCAGTGATGATTGCGGAATTAAATTGATAAGAGTTGTCGAAAGGCGAGGTCAATTCCTCCGCGCCTGATTGCACATCCCAGGATATCACAAGATGCCAGTCGGAGTTGGTAATCAGCATGTCGGGGGTACCGTCTAAATCAAAATCCGCTGTATCGAGAAATTTGGGTTCATAGACCGGGGATTGGTAGACGGAGACCGGTGGAGCAAATTGAGCTTTGGCGGTGAAGGAGAAGAACAGGCAGAGAAAAAATGTTAAGCTAAGGTCTTTCATGGGTCAGGTTAAATTATGTTTGTTAATGAAACATCAATTTAGGGACTGCAATTTAAGATATATTTGGGAATTTGGGGATTAGAGCTGGTCAAGTTCAACTTGATGTTGCCCATTGGCCTCGGGGTTTGTATTTGGTGAGGATGGGAGACGAGACGCAGAAGTTGATATTGCATTAGGTTTTCTTTTTGGAGCGAAGCTGATTGCATCGCGTAAGCTGCAGTCCCGTGCTCCACTAATACTCACTACCCATCCAGCTTGTTCCTGCACAGCCACTGCCGTCTCTTCGCATACTCAGAGCCAGCATTGGCTGGCAGTCACTAAGCTGTCTGGGCAGTTCGTTCCGTTTCGCCCGCGGCTATTTTGAGATGTCTGTGGGCCGTGGATCGTTTTTTTGTTGATGAGTATTGTTGATTGAGTTGGGGCAAACAAAAAAATCTCTCTCACATCATCAATCGCGAATTCTATCGTTCTTTTTCCAAACGCCAAGCATGAAAACCAGCGCCATCACTTTTCTGTTCCTGACGATTTGCCAAATCGCTTACGGGCAGGTAGATACTTTGATTGATAAGCGAGACAATCAGGTTTACCCCATTTCCAAAGTTGCAGGTCTCTATTGGATGAGTGGTGAGTTGAATTTCGCCTCGGAGCGAGCTTACACTCCTAGCGAGTTGGAAAGAAAGTCTACCGGAGTGAGTGGCAGCTACTACGACTATGAGGAAGCCGCTATGGTATGTCCGGAGGGCTGGAGGCTACCTACCCGCAGCGAATGGTTCGACTGGTTTCGCCATCAACTGCTTGCGCTCGACTCGACCCTTAGCTTTGTGGAAGAGTATGTACCTAAGAAGAAAAATGAGGGCTGGGTATTGCACACGGGAGGTGGCTCGATGCGCTTATTCGAGTCGGGCATTATCCCTGGCCTAGGGCGAGTAGAGGGGGACAAACTTCTGCACAGTCCCGATCATTCTGACTATTGGGTGGCCGCTGATGGGGAGCTGTATGAGCAGCGGACTCACTTGCATGTTCATAATTCCTTGATCACTGCTCACGGTCATTTTCACCATCTTGATTTGCGGAAGAAGAAGCGGCTGCGGAAGTTTATGGTAAGGTGTGTTTGTGAGGGTGGGGAGTAGGATTTTGGGA
>JAHDEE010000255.1:2057-8088 GCA_020629005.1 Chitinophagales bacterium | reverse complement strand
CGGGGCTATTTTGCCTGCCTCTTGGTCCTATTCGCCAAACCCTCCAGGACAATTACATTCTTGTAAGCCACATGATTGGCTTTGCGCCAACGGTTTATAAACACGAACAAGGCAATGACAGATAGCAGGAATATCCAAACAGCCAGCAATCTGTTTTCATTGTCTATTGGCCAGACCAGGGCACCAAAAAACAAGACCAGGGTCATGCTTCTGAAAAATCGTGCAGTAGCATAGTAGCGCTCCACTTCAGCAAACATAGCGGGCTGCTCTGCCATCAGTCTTCTGAATGAGTACTGGTAAGCATTAATGACTTGCTTGCTGTCTCCGTCAAAGTGCTCACCGATGTCTGCATTCTTGAACTCCACAACAGCCATCACCAGCGTATGTGTTTCTTTGATAATGGGAAACATCCACCGTACCAGCCGACGAAGGAAGCTGTTTCTCTTGTCATCCTCCAGGAATTTGTTTTGCTGATCCAATCCCAAACCATAGCGCTTGATGGCATCATACCAGCCATCCAAAAAGGAGCTGGAAGCATAGATCACATAACCCACAAAATAAGCAGCCCCAAAGTAAATCAGCCCCCTTTCCCACTCCCCCATTCCATCGGACAAATCCCCTACACCCAATTTGAGAATACTGATCTGATTTAGAAAATACAGTCCAGTTGCTCCTGGTAGCAGCACCGAAAGCAAATCCAGAAGACTGATGTTTAAGTTGTTGATAATGGTATTCACAACTACAGGTTTAGCTGAAGCAGGCGTGAGCTTGCTGATTCGTATTGTAAATTAAGCTAAATTTTATTGAGTTGTGGTGTAGCTTTGCAGTGGATTTGCCGCTGGCTCTATCGACGCGACGGGGAGTCAAGGCCGTGCAGCTGGAGTCCCAAATCAATACACCCCATCCGCATCCAACACAAAATCAATGCGACCATAACTCTTGCCGTTGATTTGTAGCTCCAGCGCATGAGCGCCCGGATAGTACTTGCGCGTGCTGATTTGCTTGAAAGAGTGTTTCTTCTTGATCGAAACAGCATCGCCAGTCTCGTGATCCAGTTTCTTCAGCTTGAAAACCTTGGGAGCAGTTTCGCCATTATTTTTCATAAAGTGGATGATGTAATCCACCATGAGACGTTGCTTTTCCTGGCTGCTGATGTTTAGGCTGAAGTGAATTTGGCCTCCTTTTTTAACGGTCTTGGGATTGAGTTCGAAATCGGTGACGGTGAGTTTTGGGGAGGCAGGATAACCCAGAATTTCCAGTGCCTGATGGTTTCCCGCTTTGACAAGCGATCGCAGGGCATGGCCGATGATCCAATTGGTGTCGACGTGATCTGCCTTTTTCCAATCGGCCAGCAAGTCCAATACGAGGCCCTGATTATCCTTTCCGATATCATTTAGGTTGTTGGCAACGGAACGTCGAACATAGAGTTCCGGGTCGGTTTTGAGGTTTTCCAGAATCGGTAGAATAGGAGCTGGATCGGCAACAAAATCAGTAAGCCGCAGGCCCCAGGGCAGACGCGGACGACAGCCCTCACTGGCTAAGCGTCGTACATGAAAATCTTTGTCTTTAGACCATTTGAGCATGGTCTTCATCATACCTTTAGGATCTTGCGTGATGTATGGTCGTACGGCAAACTCACTGCTGAAGAGATGCGTAACACGTGCAAGGGCGGGAATCGACAGCTTCGGATGCTCCAGGCCAAACAACTGGATGAAATTAGGATAAAACCAATATTCCAGTCTTCCCTCTGGGTCTTTTGCTTTCACCTTATCCACCACCTCCATAAAAATCTCGAGAGCCTTGGGATAGGGATCAGGCAACAACTCCCGCAGGCAGCTGGCAATATGATTGCTTCTATCCTTCAATTCGCGACCTTCCCAGTCTTTATCGAGCACTAATTTGACAAATTTCTTCTTGTCAAAGGCTTTCCACTGGGCGTGGAACTCTTTTGCGGTGTTATCTATTAGAGTCTTATTAACAAGATACTTTAATGGCTCCATTTTAGCTGTGTTTTCTGTGTGCAATCCCCGATTCAAAAACTAAGTAAATAAATTATCTTTGCCCCATGAAATCGCAATTGAAAATCTACAACACCTTAGCAAGAGAAAAGCAGGTTTTTGAACCCCTTGTGCCTGGCCATGTTGGCTTCTACGTATGTGGTCCTACGGTATACAGTGATGTGCATTTGGGGAACTGCCGTACTTTCATTTGCTTCGATGTCGTACATCGTTATCTGGTAAAGCTGGGCTACAAAGTACGTTATGTGCGTAATATCACAGATGTAGGCCACCTCGTAGACGATCAGGATGACGGTGAGGACAAGATCGCAAAGAAGGCCAAGGTGATGGAGCTGGAACCCATGGAAGTCGTGCAACACTACACCAATGGTTTCCATGAGATGATGGAGATTTTTAACTGCAACAAACCAAACATTGAGCCTTCTGCCACCGGCCACATCATTGAGCAGATCGAGATGGTACAGCAAATTTTGGACAAGGGTTTTGCTTACGAGTCAAATGGCTCTGTATACTTTGATGTAAAGAAATTTTCCGAATCTTATCCCTATGGAGAATTGTCTGGAAGAGTGCTGGATGATTTGCGTTCGGGTACCCGTGAGTTAGACGGTCAATCCGAGAAGCGGGATTCGCTGGATTTCGCTATTTGGAAGGCCGCTTCTGATGAGCATATTATGCGGTGGAATTCCCCTTGGGGAGAAGGCTTTCCGGGCTGGCATCTTGAATGCTCTGTGATGAGCCAAAAGTACCTGGGAGAGACCTTCGACATTCACGGTGGAGGAATGGACTTGAAATTCCCACACCATGAGTGTGAGATTGCCCAGTCTGTGGCTTCTTACGGCACTTCTCCTGTGCGCTACTGGATGCATACCAATATGGTAACCGTTAATGGAGAGAAAATGGGTAAATCCAATGGGAACTCCATTATGCCAGCCGAGTTGTTTAGCGGAGATCATCCCTTGCTTACCAAGGGTTACTCCCCTATGGCTTTACGCTTCTTCATTTTGCAATCACATTATAGCAGCAACTTTGATATTTCAAATGATGCTTTGCAGGCATCTGAAAAGGGCTACCAAAGACTGATGAACAGCTATAAGGTGCTGCATGAGTTGGAATACGCGAGTAATGGATCTGGCATTGATGCAGCAGAAGAGAAGGAAATTCAGGACCTCTGCGAAAAGTGCTATGATCGAATGAACGATGATTTCAACACAGCGGAGACCATCGCTGTACTGTTCGACATGTCTAAGAAAATCAATAGCTTCAAGGAAAAGCACATCCCGATATCGTCGATTTCTGAAGATACATTCCAACTTTTGAAGGCGACCTTCACGGAATTTGTGCGAGATGTACTTGGACTGAAGGAAGAAACCACCGGTGACAATGGCTTGACAGACGAGCTGATTGGCTTTATCCTGGAGATGCGTAATGCTAGCCGCGAACGTAAGGATTGGGCCACTTCAGACCAGATCAGAGACAAGCTAACCGAGTTGAAAATCCAGGTAAAGGACGGCAAAGAAGGAGTGTCCTGGACAGTAGGATAGCCAGCAAATACCAGATTATTAGATGAATCTCATGAATACCACCTTAAAGAGCCTGCTTTTGCTGGTACTTATAGCCTTTTGTTTTTCTGCCTGTGATCGAACAGGCACTACGGAGCCACCGGCAAAGAAGCCGAAAACGAAGAAGCCAAAACTACAGGTTGATCGTCCTGCTTTTGATGCTGATGCTGCTTATGCCTATGTGGAAGAGCAGTTGGCCTTTGGGCCCAGAGTTCCAGGCACGCCAGCGCAGGCTAAGTGTGCCAACTGGCTCAAGACTGAATTGGAGCTAAGTGCAGATAAGGTTTATGTACAGGAAGATCGTGTAATTCTTCCAGGCAAGAACAAGGAATTACCCATGTTTAATGTTATTGGTTCCTTCAATCCATCGGCCAAAAACAGAGTATTGCTCTGCGCTCACTGGGACACTCGCCCAGTAGCGGATCAGGATGATGAACGTAAGGATGAGCCCATTCCGGGAGCCAATGATGGAGGCTCAGGCACAGCAGTGCTGTTGGAGATTGCAAAGCAGCTAAAGGCAAAGCCAGTAAAGCAGATCGGAGTAGACATAGTATTATTTGATGTCGAGGATTATGGCGATAGTGGTGTTGCTGATTCCTATTGTTTGGGGTCTCAGTACTGGTCAAGAAATCCACACATACCAGGCTATAAGGCCAATTTTGGAATTCTGCTTGATATGGTTGGCGCTAAGGGATCTGTCTTTCTTCAAGAGGCGAATTCGATTAGCTATGCAAGAAATATTGTCAAAGATGTCTGGAACATCGGTCATGCGCTTGGCTACAGCTCTTTCTTCCTCAAGGAGCGCACCGGAGCCGTTACAGACGATCATCTCTATGTAAATCGCATCGCCAAGATTCCTACAATCGACATCATACAATATGATCCGAATATCTTTTCGAAAGGCTTTGGGGATTACTGGCACACTCATGAAGACGATATCTCCATTATCGACCGTACTACGCTTAAGGTAGTTGGTGAGACTGTTTTGGCTACGGTGTACATGGCAGATAAGTAGCCGAAGTGAACGAACTCAAGAATCGTACTATTGTTTGGCTGCGCAATGATTTGCGTAGCATCAACAACGAAGCACTCAGTGCTGCCATCAAAACTGCGGACGAAGTATTGCCCATTTATTGCATTGATCCCCGCATGTTTGCGGATACCCGATTTGGCTTTAGAAAAACCGACTATCATCGTGCAAAGTTTCTGCTCGAATCCTTACAGGATTTGCGCTTTCGGCTGCGCGATCTCGGCGGTGACTTAGTAGTGCGGACCGGCAAACCGGAAGAGATCATCTTTGGATTGGCCAAGTATCATCAAGTGCGGTCTGTATATGTGCAGGAGGAGGTTTGTCCAGAGGAGCAAATGGTTGAGGATAAGATGGAAGCTGCTCTGGCCAGCATCAATCTGAATCTGTATTTTTTCTGGGGCAGCACCTTATACCATCTCGATGATTTGCCCTATTCAATCGATGCGCTTCCGGCTGTTTTCTCCGATTTTCGAAAAGCGACAGAAGCCAAATGTACACCCAGAGCACCGTTTCAAGCCCAGCCGTTCAAGCTAATTCCCGGAATCAAGCCAGGTGAGATTCCTGCGCTACATGACCTGGGTTTCCAACAAAGAGCAAGAGAAAAGAAGGCTGTGCTCAATTTCAAAGGCGGAGAAACCAATGCCTTGCTGCGTCTCAAATCCTATCTCTGGGATGATGATCTTTTGAAGAATTATAAGGAAACGAGAAATGGATTACTTGGCGCTGACTACTCATCCAAGCTGTCGCCCTGGCTTTCTCTCGGCTGTATTTCTCCTGCGACGATCTTTCAGGAGGTAAAAAAATATGAGGAGCAGCGAGTGAAAAACAAGTCTACCTACTGGCTCATTTTTGAACTTCTGTGGAGAGACTATTTCCGATTTGTGGCCTTTAAGGAGGGACCTAAACTATTCCAAAAAGGGGGGATAAAAGGCAAGGTACTAAAAGCCAGACAAGATCCGGAGCTGTTCGAAAAGTGGTGCTCAGGAATGACAGGAGTGCCATTCATCGATGCCAATATGCGAGAACTGAAGTTCACAGGATTCATGTCCAATCGCGGTCGTCAAAACGTGGCAAGTTTTCTGGTCAATGACTTGAAACTGGATTGGCGCATGGGTGCTGCCTGGTTTGAATCACAACTGGTCGATTACGATCCTGCCAGCAACTATGGTAATTGGAATTACATCGCCGGTATTGGGAACGACCCTCGTGAGGGCCGCTACTTCCATCCAGTCAAACAGGCCAAACGCTATGATCCAAATGGGGACTATGTTAAGTATTGGATTCCGCAATTGAGTCGGGTCCCCTCCGCCTTCATTCATGAGCCGCACAAGTTGACCGCCTCTGAACAGCAATTCCTCGGCTGGCAATTGGATCGGGATTATTGGGGGCGTTTATAAGGTATATGGTATATGGTATATGGTATA
>JAHDEE010000255.1:0-1957 GCA_020629005.1 Chitinophagales bacterium | reverse complement strand
TGGTATTTGGGATCACGGTCACACCGATCTTCAATCCAAAGCCGTTGTTGCCACATCTCGAAGTTGCAGGAAGCGCTGATGATAGTAGCTTCCTTTGTACATTGGGCTAATGTTAACTCCGGCTTTTGAAGACGAATGGATGAAGTAGATGGTGTCGCCGGCAAGGTGGTGCACAATTCCTGTATGTCCAGGACTACGTTTGCTTTTGTTGGTACCGGTGAAAACGAGCACGTCGCCTGGTGAGGCAAGCTTCAACTTTTTTCCGTCACCATTTCGTATTTGATCCCGGGACGATCGATGCATTTTGACGCCGACCGACTTCATCACTTTCCATACGAATCCCGAGCAGTCAAATCCTTTGGCGCTGGTTCCGCCATAGAGATAGGGTGCGCCAATATGGCTTTCTGCTTGTTGGAGAATCCTGGTCCTGAGCTTCGCGCCAGGAGCTGCTTCTGGCTGCTCCGGAATGAGGTTTCCAAAGGGAGCTAATCCCAGCAACATGGCAAACAGTATGAAAGGTCTGACTTCTTTCATTGTGTTTTTAACGGCGGTGTTATTGAGAAAATTGTCTCTATGATCAATAGGGACTGCTATAAATCGGCTAGAAGTTGGTTTTGCGCTGCAATGACGTTAATAGACGTTTGCGTTAATTTTTCGCAGTGAAAGTACGTGTTAGGTATATGAAATTATGACTTTTGTAGGTGCTTAGCCGAATTGGCTTTTGCGAAACATCTAAACCATAAAATATGCTGGTACAGGCTTTACTTGGCGAACTACAATTTGAGGCAGAGAATACTCGTAAGCTCTTCGCGGCCATTCCTGATGATGTGCTTGACTACAAGCCAAATGATTTCAACTGGACAATTGCAGAATTGGCCTCGCACATTTCTGAAACTTACAACTGGTGGGATAGCACTTTAAATCAGGAAGTTTTTGATATGGGCGCTTACAAGTACGATAAAGGAGAAATCGGAAGTATGGAATCCATTAAGGCTAAGCTCGAAGAGAACATTAGCAATGCCATTGGCTGGTTAAAGGATTACCCGGAGGAAAAGCTGATGGAAAACTGGTCGATGGTAATGGATGGTAATGAACTTATGCCTCCAATGCCACGAATCCAGGTGATTCGAGGTTTCTTGATGAACCATCTTTACCACCACAGAGGTGAGATGATTGCCTACTTGAGAGCAAATGCAAAGCCTGTTCCGGGCTTGTATGGTCCTTCTTACGAAGAGCAAATGGCAAGAACCTAGACAAAAAGATAAGCTTATTTAACCTGTCCATCAATTAGGGCCCGAGGCACTAGACTTGCAAGTATCGGTGAACGAACGTTGGTAACTTCGCTGGTTTGCCTTATCTTCGGTACCGTAAGCCGACCTTGGCTTCTACCAGAAAAAGCAATGCCACCCTTATGCATTATGCAATTTGGGTGGCATTTTTAACTACAAGACATCGTCTAATAAATCTTTACGATTCAAATTCGAGGTTGCCCTGAAACTGTACGTCTCCATCACAATATTTACAGTTTCTTTACCCGAAATTGACTCGAATGCGATTGAAAGTCAATTGTTCTGCAGTGTAGAAAGATTCGTTGGTTATTACATCAATTAGTTAAATGCCGGTCGATGCGAAGAATTGTGTCGATCGGCTTTGCTGCTTTAAGTCTTAACACACTTCCCTTCTTTCGATGCCTAAATTTAACGCAGTCCTGGGCAACCTACAATCCAATTTCGGAGCAAATATTGGGTCCAATCCGGTCTTGTTTTAATCTTAAGCAATTGATAATTAATAGTTTAAGGTCTTTCTAAATTGGGAGGAAAGCCCCTTTTAAGTCAAGTAGGATTACCGTATTTTCTGTTTTCTCATGGCCCTAAATAGCAGTGAGCTGCTTAACAATGTGTGACTAGTGCTACGCAAACGAAGTCCGCAACAACTTTCAGGGCTTCTATTTCTGTCA
>JAHDEE010000254.1 GCA_020629005.1 Chitinophagales bacterium | reverse complement strand
GCTGGCCGGATTGCTACCAGCAGGGCTACTGCTGATCGTCCAGGTACCAGATTCGGTAGTACTTTCCAATGAGGTCAGATCCAGCGAACCACTATCATTACAGATTGAGGATGGTGCTGTTGTCGCGACACTTGGACAAGTGCAATCTTCTACTGTAATGACAACCGGATAATTTGACTCAACACAAGGTGCTGTAGCAGAACTCGTGGTATAAGTGAAGGTGTAATTTGTGGCAGCTATCCCATCAAAATCCAGGTTCGGCAAAGTGCCACTTGCACCCGAACCATCATCATCCGACCAGGTTCCTCCAGCATCACCAGCAGTTACAAAACTACTCAAGTCAACTGTCGTTGCGCTTCCGGAAGCATTACTATTGCAGATGTTTCCAGAAGAAGTCACTGCAGCTGTAGGTGGTTCTGAGATAGTCAATGAAACCACAGCCGATGAAGATGGACACTGACCGTTTAGTGCCTGGGTATATGTAAATTCCAAAGTTGCTGCTGTATGACCATCAGTATCGATCGTTCCGCTAGCAGCATCAAATGCTCCAGCATCCGGACTCCCACTGCTCGCCGTCCATGTTCCTCCTGGATCTTCCCCGCTCAGCTCGTCAAACAAGTCAATCAAAAGACCCGAGTCATTACAAACCGGATTGACAGTGCCACCGGTGCCTGCTACTGCTACAGCATCTACGGTTAAGGTTTGAGTTGAACTGGCAGGACAACTTCCAGGTGGGGCCGTATCAAGCGTAAAGGTAATATCATAATCACCGGCATCAGCTCCGATTGCAGTAAAAGTGCTGCCTCCGATTGTCGCAGGAGTACTTCCTGCTGGACTGCTTGTAATCGTCCAGGACCCGGCCTCAGTTGTCGTTTCTAAACCAGACAAATCAAGACTACCGCTGTCGTTGCACAGTGCTGAGGGAGCTGTTGTGGCTACACTTGGACAAGCGCAATCTTCTACTGTAATGGCAACCGTGTACGTCTCCTCACTACAAGGCGCAGTTGCAGAGTTGGTAGTATAGGTAAAATTAAAGGTGTTGGCCGTCAGACCATCGAAATCAAGGGTGGGAAAGGTACCGGCTGCGCCTGAACCATCATCATCATTCCATGTTCCGCCAGAATCTCCCGCTGTCACTAAGGAACTAAAATCCACACTGGTCGACTGGCCTGAACCAGCATCGTTGCAAACATTTGCTGTAAGCGTCACTGTTGCACTAGGTGGCTCGATAACATTTAACATGTAGACATAAGGATCAGCACATTGACCAGCTGCAGGATTAAAGGTAGCATTGACAGTCGTCCCTCCCGCTGAAGAAATATCCAAAGTGGCGGGTGTCCAGGTACCTGTTACTGGAGTTCCATCAGTACTAGAGCCTGGCAAGATCGGAGCAGTATCCGTTTCACAAAGATCAGTTGGCAATGAAAATGTTGGAATTGTTGGAACACAAGGACCTGATCCATAAGAATCCATACAGATAATGTCGACCAGCCCATCAAAGCCACATAAGAAGTCATCCATAGTATAGGTCACGCAGAGCGTGTGCGCAGTACTGGCGCTTAGGCCACTATATTCGGGATTAAAACCTGATCCCACCAGGTTCGCATTAGGTACTGGATTCGGAATCACCGTACCGCAACTGCCAGACTCATAAAGTTCCCATGTTCTCGTGATGCAGCCTGGCAAACCATCGTTTTGCGTCAAGTTTGCAAATCCAAGAAATCCTGTTGCATCAGAATTGGCCTCAAAACAATTGGTAAACGAACCGGGACCGTAGGTAGCACAAGGCTCATAACAAGATAGATAAGTCCTATCTGCATAAGTCCCAACTGTTCCCATACCCGAATCAGTACAGGGGCTGGCACAGGTACCACAGCCAGCAACACAAGCCGCCCCACTGCCGTAAGAGTCTATGCAAATCTGATCCGCAATCCCATCAAAACCACAGCTGGCATCGGCGAGCGTGTACGTAACACAAAGCGTATAAGTGTCTCCAGCAGTCAAGCCGGTATACTCCGGATTAAATCCAGAACTAACAAAATTGGCATTCGGATTTGGATTTGGAATCACCGTGCCACAAGTAGCAGTGAGCTCCCAACTTCTTCCGATACAAGCCACTCCACCAATATTTCCTGTCAGATTTGCAAAACCCAGGAATCCGTTCGCATCAGCTGTAGCCTCGAAACAATTGGTAAAGGAAGCGGGACCAAAAATCGGACAGTTAGGAACCCAACAAGAAGAATAATCGCGATCCGCATATTCTGCAACCGATCCCATACCAGCTCCGGTACAAGGAGCAGCACAAGTACCACAAGATGGAGAGCAGGCTGTGCAGCCTCCCGGATCTGTATTATACAGCCAAACAAAAGTATCCACCAGATCTCCACAATTGTCTGATGTAAAATCAATATCAACACAAAAGTTGTAAGTCGTCGAAGGACTCACTGTATATTCGTTTCCACTACCAAAAGCTGCAGCACCATTACTCGACACCTCAGTAGAACAATCACTTGCATAAACATGGTAGGTTCGATCAAAGGTACAACCAATGCTTCCCACAGTTCCGATGGCATTCACAAAACCAACTTCAGTCTCAGACACACCTGTAGTATATTCATAGCAAAGCTCATAAGAAGTACCTGTTGCTGTAGCAAGGTCAGGGGATAGGTCGTATTGTGCAGCAGAGGGAAAAGCGAAGTCATAATCGTCCTGTGCATCACTGGCACAATCCCAATGACCTCCTCCACAGTTGGCCCCGCAGTCGCAAGGACCTCCTGCCGGATTTCCGCAAACATCACCAGTGTTGAAATAGTATTCACAGAGAGCCGAACCGGAGTTCGGACTTGCATCAAACAATACTGACTCAGCGCAGCCATCAAGATCAACGCAGATCGAAAAACTCACATCTTCAGATGCCGCAGCATAATAAGCCTCATAACTCAGGGTATTAGTGGTATTGTCAAAAACATTCCAGTCGCTGTCCAGAGCCTCAGAATTGATATCAGCTCCAATAAGGCCAATCAAATCCTCAACCAAAGGACCACTGGCAGGAATCGTGGCCGGATAGCTACCGGAAACTACCGTTGGTGTCGGTCCAGTCGATTGAAACTGCAACACGAATCCATAAAAGGGAACATCCAGCCCTCCCAACTCCGTAACAAGGTCAAAACAATATGTCGTGGTCCCGTCCAAATTGCCGGTAACGGAAGTCGAAGTAATGCTTCCATTGTCACAGGCACGGGCTTCAAAGGGCTGCATAAATGTCAAGAAGAATACAATTAAGAAGCTAACTGCCAAGCTCCAAAAGCCATTAAATTGACCTTGAATTCCTCGGGATTTCGGTCTTTTGATTTCGGCGATCTTTTCAGTAGGAAAGGAAGGGTTTATCAACCTGGAACTAGTATTTTGTCCTTTGTTATTACGTGATAACATAGTATGCAATCTATTTAGGATTGAGGCGTAAATAAAACAGTTTTGTAACACACCTTAATCTACCTAGCCCTTGGCAAATTCCCGATTACCTGCTTGGTTTGCATGTATGAATTCAGGGAATCGGGACCTATTAGGCGCTTTAGTCGCTGATACACATTTGTTTAACTTAGCTCTTGACAGTATCTGAAAATTCACTAACTTTAAGAAGGGAACCCCAAAAGCAGTCATCTTGAATTCTAAAATAGCTATACTTGTACTACTAAATATAGTCGCCTATGCGGGTGTATTTTTGATCTACTTCAAGAAAGAAGTACCGGAATCCAACAAGCGATTTTCATATTTTCTCCTGCTCCTTGCCGGTATCTTTACGGAGACACTTTTGATCAATTTGTTTGGAGCAGAAAACTCCAATCCCATAATTGTTTACGCCTCATTATTACTTTTTGTACTATGTCTTGCGCTACCCCCTTCCATGTATTTATATTTGGTTTCCTTAGTAAAAAGTGATAAAGAAGAATCGATATTGCAAAACGGACTCAAGCATTATGCACCGGCCCTCGTACTGCTTTTTGTAAACACAGTATCCTACATAGCCATGTATAATCTGGACAATCAGGGGAAAAACTACGCCCTGATGGAGTCCATTAGGACCTATGCTAACTTCATCAGCCTATTATTCATATTCTTTGGTCAAGTAATATTTTATATCTACCTCTCCACTCAGCTGTATCGAAAGAGGAAAGTCATGCTAATGGGCAGCCAGGGCATAGTAAGCAACAACACGCTGACCTGGATGAGACGCTTCCTGATCTCCTTCTCCCTCCTGATCGCAGTATTGTACCTTGTACAATTATCTCCGCTGACCGGTGGAAAAAGCTTCTTCCGAATCATGCTGCTCACCTACATATGCTTTATCGTTTATTACGGTAACAAGAACCACGAGTACGTACTCGAAAACATTAAAGATGAAACCCTCGATGAGGCGACCAGAGAGAGACTCTTACGAGATCTAAAACAGATCATGCAAAAGGAAAAGCCGTTTCTGAACAACGAGCTCACCATCCACAGTCTCGCGCAACAGCTCAACACAAACACCAAATATCTCTCGTACCTGATCAACAAGGAGTTTGATCAAAATTTCAATTCCTACATCAATACACATAGAATAGAGGAAGCCAAACTAATATTCTCTGGTCCCGACAGCCAAAAATACACCATCGAGGCAATCGCAGAAATGATCGGCTTCAAATCAAAATCCACCTTCAATTCTGCATTCAAGCGCTACACAGAAATGACACCATCAAGCTTCCGCTCCATTAAAGTCAAAGAACTCAAAGCAGGGAAAGGCTGATCAACATTAAAATTCTTTTTATTAGGAGCGAAGCTGAATCCGGTCGCGCTACCTGCAGTCCTGCTGTCCATTACAATGGGGGCACTATACAGGTCTTCGTTGCACCACTGGGCAGGTCTGCTCCTAGGGTCGCAGCCCTGCCCAGCGGGCACTCAGTACCTGTATAGCACCCCCATTTCCATTTCCATCAGGGCTATTTCGACACGCCTCTCCCCCGCGAGCACGAAGAGATCTCCATCCTCGCCGAATCTATAAGTCAAGCGTGTAAGTCTTAAATCAAAGCCAGAAGTCCGACCAGAAAACTCGCAACACCGAAGCTTGACGAGTCTCCATTCTTGTCGCATCTATAAGCCAAGCGTCTGCCTGTCTTAGAACAATGCCGGACTTACTTAGCCATACCCTTCCTCACCCAAAACAGCCTTCAAACAAGAATAAATAGAAAAATGCCTTAGCGAAGGCATAGCATCCTCCTGACGTGCAATCTCCGAACGCAATTCCAACATTGCCACCTTTCGCTGCCTTGAACGAAGCTGCGAGAAATGAACCATCCGTCGACAAAGCCTCAAAGCATAAACATACTCCTCCTCATACGGAGGATGTCGCCTCAAATGTTTAGCAAGATTGAGCACTGAGCGCTCAAAAGAATCAAAATCACCAGTCTGATAATAGTAAATGATATAGCAAAACTGAAAATTCAGAAATTCACTTGAAGGACGACGATGAATATTAATATGCAGCTCTTTGTAAGCCTGTTCCGTTTCACCAAGCCGCAGATAAGAAAGCACCAGAAAAAACTCCATTCTATAGCGAATTCGGGCATCGCCCTTAATCGATCTGTAATTCTTCAAAATCAACCTGATCACCGATTCAAATTGCCCCCCCTTGAAGAGGTTAGAAGCGTAGTTAAACACAATGTCCAAACGTGGTTTGATCTGCTTCTTCCGATACCGCTCAAAAATTATCTCGTAATACTCGTTAGCAGCTTCGAATTCGTTTTGCAGAAAATACTCAATGGCCACTGTACCAAGCAAAGCATAAATATCTGCTTCATGATGCGGGCGCAGCTTTGCTGCTCCTTCATGTAACTCAATCAACTCCTTTAGCTTCAGAATCTTTTCACTACCCTTCAAGCTATAACTCTGCGCCCTCAATCTCAAATAACGCAAAACCACCTCGGCAGAAATCGTTGACTGATCCAAGCCGGTTTCACATGCACCTGCCGAAACATGATCCGGAATAAAGGCTTTAATAGTGGCGTCATTTCGATGTAGCGCAACATCAAGCTCAAGCAAATGTTCGGCAGCTTCCAGCCTCCTGTAATGCATCGCGCTTTCAATAACTTCCTTCATCACCCGGCCCTGCCTGACGGAAATCTCAGTGTTTGACTTTAAATGTCGCTGATACAGCTCTGCCAACTCTGCAAGCGCCTTGTATTCAGCCTTACGTTCTTTCTCACGTTGCAAAAGCAAGTATTCCTTTTTAAAAAGCGCTGGCCGCTGCTTTGACTGGATCCACTCCAGCCACAACATATAATCTTCGTCAGCCGTCGGTCCATTCCTCTGCCGACAATGTTCAATGATGCAAGCCCTGATCTGCGAATTGATTTTCCTAAGATCGTTTCGCAGGGCCTGGCCCTCGTTTCCGGTATAGTTTTCACCATACAGCTGCTCGCAGAGCACTCTCTTATCACTTATCCGCTGCTCTACAATGTCATTGCGGAGTAAATCGCAAAGCATCAGCCAACGATCCACCCCAGCAGCGGCTACTGCCACTCGTACTGCCTCATATTCAATATCATCCAAGCAGGCGATCAATTCTTTAGCCTTCATCCACAAGCATTACTTTACACATATCCATATTCTTAGAAGTCGATACACAAAATTAAAAGATGGCTTTGATTTACAGGCATCAAGCCACTAATTTTGGTCTATCAAAACCAATAAAAAACTAACTATTATGACAAGTCGTACGCTATCCTTATTTGTAATCGCCCTATTAATCCTATTTACTGCCTGTGAAGACAACGATCCGGTTGATGATTGGCAGACCAACCCCACCGAGCTGGAATGTAATATAACCAGCCCATTAACACTGAAAAACAACCCAGATCTCCCGGTAGATTACATTGTCAACTGCCTGGTAACCGTGAATGCAGAACTGACTATTGAAGCAGGTACCGTCATTGAATTTGCAAGCGAGGCAGGACTGTCTGTGATCGAATCGACTAACGCAACCATTAACGCTCAAGGAACCTCAGCGGAACCAATAATCATGAAGGGCACCGCCGATGTAGTGGGACTGTGGAAGGGCATTCGGGTGCAGAGCAACAATCCAATCAATGCCTTAAGCCATACACACATAAGCAATGCAGGCAGCAGTTCCTTTAACGGAGCAGACATTCAGTCACCAATCAAGGTAGACGGAAAGCTAAAGATTCAAAACTGTGTAATCAAGAACAGCCCAGGCACTGGAATCTATGTAGGAAGCTGGGCCCCGGATGATGCAATTGCAGGATTTTCAGGAAACATAATCGAAAACTGCGGCAAATATCCCATTGAGATCGCCCTGCCACAATTACAGCATATTGACGCCACTTCCATTTACAACGCGAATCAGAAGAACAAGATCTATGTTTACCCAGGTGGCACCTTGACTGATGATCATGTATGGCAGAATATGGGCATCCCTGTTCTGATGGACAACGATGTCTATGTGGGTTACGGTTCTGATCCTGGATCATTGAGCATTCGTGAAGGAGCGGAAATCCACTTCATGACCGATGCGGCCATTCGTATCAACTCAAATGGCTATCTGGACATATCTGGAACTGCAGCGAACCCGGTATTGCTTCGAGGAGAGGTCGCTGCCCCAGGCGCCTGGAAAGGCATCTTCGTTCTCTCCAACGATCTGCGAAACAGTATACACGGTACGATCCTTTCACACGGGGGTGGTTCCTCGCACAATGGTTCGGCAGTGCAATCCCTTATTCGTCTTGGCACCGTAGGCTCCTGCTGCAGCAGTGCGAAACTGACTATTTCGGAATCCACACTTTCACATACTGATTGCATCTATCACCTTTATGATTCTGAAGATGTGCGACTTACTGAAATAGCAGTAATTAAAGAAACCTATATCAACGAGTATTGTGAGTAATGATTCATAAATAATGCTGTAAGATCTGAGGCCCTTTACTCATTTAGTAAGGGGCCTTTGTCGTTTTGTCTGTTGACATATGGATGATCAGCACAGCAATGCAACAGAGAGAATCAAAAGCGCCCGGCTCTCGTCCCCAGCATTCCTAGCTATTGCAATGCAGAATCGGGGAAGAAGAACCGAGCGAAGGTCTAGTG
>JAHDEE010000253.1 GCA_020629005.1 Chitinophagales bacterium | reverse complement strand
CAGCATTGGCTGCATTAGCAAGACAATGATGTGGATGCAGCGAAGCAGCTGAGCGCTGCCTCCATTGGAATGGATAGCTGGGAGACCGTCAACGCGCTGGAATGACTGTTCGCTCCTAATAATTGATAGCAGGAAAACCCCCACTTCCTGTTATACTACGAAAAGGTACAATTTCAAAAACACTTGCATCTTATGTAATTGCCTCATACCCAGGCAAAAGTCAATATTCCGGGGCCAGTTGCTTTTGCTCTAGCTCCAGGTATTCATGCCAGCAGCGATTGTACTTTCAATACAGTTTTCTTACCTTGAGAATGTCAAGGCACCATTCCTGGAGAATCAATTGCAGGCTTGACTGGCAGCATAGATTTGCAGGCTCGTGCCTACTTTAGAGAATAGCTGCCACAATGTGCACATCTTGAAGGACTTAGTGCAAGAGTAAATAAGACAATAAAGATAATATGAGTTTCGAAATACTAGGCTACAATATAACCGACGACCCTGCTTTCTTGCCAATGCTTCAGGAGATTCCACCCGGACTCGCGGATAAACTTCAGGGATATTATGAGTTGGCAGTTGAAGGTAAGCGTTCTAGCATTCCAATATTATGGGATGCCATTGAACAATATCCTGAAGAACCTCAGCTGAAAAACTTTCTATCTGTGCTTTACAGGCAGCTAAATCAGGTTGACAAGATGTATGAGATTAACAGGAGGCTTGTCCGTGAACATCCTGACTATCTGTTTGGGAAGGTAAATCTGGCCCTGGAACATTATGTGAATCAGCAGTATCACAAAATGCCGGAAATACTGGGTAAAGCGATGGAGATAAAGGCGCTTTACCCGAACCGCGATACCTTTCATATAAAGGAGGTGCTTTCGATGTATAAATGTGCCGTTCTGTACTTTAGTGCAATTGGATCTCTTGAGCAGGCCGAAACCCGATACAAGATGATGTATGAAATTGCGCCCGATTCTGAGGATACGGAAGACGCTTTGAGACATCTGCTGGCGTGCAAACTGGAAGTTATGCACGCAGCTGAGCAAGAGCAGAACATAACAGTAGAGCTGAATCCACAAAAAATTACAACTATGACCGAGGCCCCGCAGTTTCATCATCAAGAAATCAACTGGCTGTATACTAATGGACTCCATATTGCGGAGGAAAAACTCCAGGCAATTCTTGCCCTTCCAGTAGATACCCTTGTGCAGGATCTTGAACTGGTTTTACAAGATAGCATCGAGCGATTTGCTTATTTCGATCAGCTGGCTGAAGAACGAGGGTGGGACGAGGAGAAACTTAATTTTCCAAATCATGCGCTATTCCTTCTGGGAGAGCTCCAGGCAAAGCAGAGTCTGCCGACGATTTTTGAAGTTTTTGCTCAATCTGAAATCTACTTGGAACTGTATTTTGGAGACTTTCTCGTGGAGGCTTTGTGGGAAGTAGTGTACAAGATCGCCGCCAATGATCTGGAAGCATGCAAGCAGTTTATCTTTAGACCTGCTGTGTATACCTATGCTCGAACCCTGGTGTTCGAGGTGGTTGAGCAGGTCGTTTGGCACCAGCCCGAAAGGAGAAACGAAGCAATCGCGTGGTACAGGCAAGTGCTACAGTTTTTTCTCGACAGCAGAATTGAAGACAACGTAATTGATAGCGATGTCATCGGTTCTGCGATTTGTTTTATATTAGACATTGAAGCCAAGGAGTTGATGCCGGAGATAAAAGAATTGTATGATCGTGGATTGGTTTCAACGATGTATTGCGGCGACTGGAAAGCGGTAAAAAAGTCTTTTGCAGAACCGTATAGATACGACAAGAAAAGACAGATTCTTCCGATAGCAGAACGCTACAAAGAAATAACCTCAACTTGGGCTGGCTATCAGCCAGAGGAAACCAATATTCGCCATGAGCCAATTATAGTCCCATCGCGCCCAGATCGGCAATATACCGAAGTACGAACTGAGCCGAAAATCGGACGTAACGAGCCTTGCCCCTGTGGTAGCGGTAAGAAGTATAAGAAGTGTTGTTTGAACAAGTAATCATCGATGCTTTTCGAGCAGAATCCTGATCACGGATAGGCATATGCCGTTCGCTACATTTGGCTCTCTTTTAACATTTTGAATTAGGAGCGCCGCGCCGCCCGGTCGTGGAGGCGGGTTCCCCGTGTTCCGCTATTATTCACCACACATCAGCTTGTTCGGCCGCACTGCCTGGCATCTCGCCTTGAGGGCGAGCTACCATGCAGTGGGGCCTCACTGGCGCTGCTGCGCGGTTCATAGCCGCTTCACCCGGGGCTATTTTGCCACGGTCTCGCTCGTGGCGTAACCTACACATCCCCAGCAGGGCAGGGTGTTCAAAATGTGGGGCGGGAGATGATCGATTTTTTTATTACTCAAGATAGACCCCACTTACTTTTTCTTTGCTCATTGTTGGGGTAGTTTGGGGTTTTCCCAAAACTACACAGTCTTTATTACACTCGGTAATTTTGATGCATCGGCCCAGGGGGTCTATCCTACAGATGAGTGACCAGTAAATGGCTTCTTTTTCTGTCATACGTGGGTGAGCCTTGGGCGCCTAACTATGGCTATGCTCCCACCTCACGCTTTGTGCGACGAAAAGATAATGATCCGCCAGCGAAATAGGACTCGTCATTTAGTTGAAAGTCCAGGAATTCCATTCGCGCAATGAGCAAACTGAGAAAGTAATGCCCGTGATTCACTAATGCTCAATCATAAATTTTCCAGTCGAGAGCAAAATGCCATCCTGGCGCAGTTCCCATAGGCCAATTCCTTCACTTAAGGCTATCACTGGAATGGCTACCTGTCTTTCGCCTGGAAGCACTTGCCGCCTAAGTAAGATTTTGCCATCAACCCCAAGTATCAATAGGGATTGTATTGCGTCGGGAGGTGAATCGAAAGAAAAAGTCAGCTGAGAACTGGCAGGATTTGGGAACACAGTTATTTGTTGCTCTTGTAGCCATGACAAGCTGCCAACATTCGAAACCGGAAAATCAGCAATGCTGTCACAGGGCCAACCGCTACAAAGCTGAAGGCTGCTATCTAACTTGACCAACCAGCCCTGAGAAGCCACAGGGGGCACTCGCTGTGGTCTGCGTCTGCCAGCAAGGATGTAGCCACCGTCCATGGTCTTTTCAAAGTCATACATGCCTTCATAGACTAATTCACTGGTGTCTCGTTCTATCACTTTAGTATTTATCCAATTACCCAAGGAGTCAAAAACAGCAATCGCCGATTTCAGCCCCCATTGATTCGGATCCCCATTCTGCCCAATAATATAATCCTCAAATTGGAACAACTGAAGAAATGACTGGTTTGACAGAACCACAGGCCAGCTATATATCGCAGAGCGATTCCAGTAGTAGAATTCTTCCTCGTTGGCATATGACTTTTCCCAAACCAGTTCTCCAGTATAGCTGTACTTCTTATATTTCCAGAAGTTACCCGACTGTTGAAACTCATTCGAAATCGGACCGATATGGGCTAATAGAAAATGTTCTTCGTCAAGAGGTACCAGGTATGGAGCATGTTGATATTCATCATCATCAATAATGGCTTCATTTTGTACCGCCCCATCTTCGCTCGAAATCTCCATGAGCACCAACACTCTGCTGCCAAACACACAAGTCCCTGGTGACAAGTATTCGCAAGAGTGACAACCCAGCAAGAAGTTTCCATTAGGCATTTCGATGTGAGTATAATTTAGAAACAACTGCTCCTGATTTGCAATCTCGTACTTGCTGTACAGTCTTTGCCATTCCACATCCAGCTGTGCATTAGTCTTGATTGCAATTACATCTGCATCTTCGATAAGGTTGCCCAGGGAGTCAACAGCCGATGAACTCCCCGATAGCAAAAATCCACCGTCCGAAGTTTGCGAAATTTGTGTGATATATTCCCATGAACTAAATGCGGGACCAGCAAATCCCCGGCTATTAAGAATGTTAGCGTTTTCGTCTATGATGAATACCACAAACTCTCTCTCTGCTGAATCTAGTAGCAGGGAAATACCTACCAGAAAATTGCCGTCCTCGAGTGGAATCGCCGTTCCAGCATGTTCCCAACCAGCTACATCACCTTCGAGTAAGGTTTTGCTACTTTGCAATTGACCGAGCTTACTGAATTTTTGAGCAACATATCGGTCTCCTCCGATTATGGCAAAGACCAAGAAGTGATCTTCCGTTTCCACTACTTTTCCGGTAGACACTGCATACCCCGCAAAATCCCAAAATTGATTAAAGTAGGTCTGAGAATCGGCTGTTAGACTGCACAATAGCAATAAGCCAATAAGAATTTTTACTCGCATTATTTGGAAATTATCAGTTTTGTTGGTCTGGCTTTTCCCAAAAGAGATACAAGATATATGCCATTTTCTAAGCGGCTTAGATCAACTTGCAAAGTCCCTTCGTTCCAGACACAATCTTTCACCATGGTTTCATACCATAAATTACCGTGTACATCATAAATTTGCACCTTATCGTGAGCCTCAATGACAGTACCTGCATTTGCCTTTACAACTGTGCTAAGCTGAGCAGGATTAGGAGCACAATAAATATCGGGCTGCGCAACATGACTGACAGAACTGAAGTAATTCCGTTTCGGAGCATGACGCTGAAAGGCAGCTCCCCAGTTTGCTGCCAACCCAGATTGAGCAACTGACTGCATCTTATCAGACGGATCATTTGCCACGGCCGCTGTAAGATTAAAGAAGCCTTGTGTCTTTGCAGAAACCTTGCTGTTTCGGCTGCGATTGATTGTCGTCATCACTTCTTTGTACTTTGCTTGTTCTTCTGTTGCGCTCGGATAATCAGCCAACTCTAACTCGGCCTTCAAACTATCGCCACTAGAAACCCATTGGTTAATCAATAATCTATCTGTCCAAAGCTCATTTTTATCTTCTAAAAACCTGATATAGCTCTCCTTGTCTTTGCTATTTACCATTTGGGTGATCAAGGTAATATCATCGCTAAATTGCGTTGCGTTTGTTCCATCACCGGTTGAAACAATCAAACCACCGACAACGGGCTCGCAAGTCTCGTTTGGATACAGATAGCAGGGTTCCTTTAGTATTCTTTCAGGATCATCGTTGTTTGATGGAAAGACGTCGGTGCTATTGCTTGCGAAGGTTACAGTACTTTGAGTAGCATTATCGGCACGAATGACTCATTTGCAAAAACAAAATATTCTGGTGAAGTTGGTGAATTGTTCTCCGGCAGGTAAGGAATTTCCACACCATCACCTACTCTCGCCCGAAACAAATTACGCTCCAACACTGACATTGGATTCGCGTTTAGTGTTACAGATCGGACGTTGTTTACGAACATATTGCCTTGTACACGTACGTTTGATAGGCAATCATTGTAACCATATGAATCAATTGCATGCGCAAGTCTAAAGAACATATTACCCCTAGGATCTTCGAGCTCCGCATTGTCTGGACCAATCGTTAATCCAGAGTTCATAACTTTTATTCCTCCTCCAAAAGGTGATGTTGATTGGCTCTGTGACTCAAATCTATTTCCTTCAATTGTAAAGTCATTTGAATGGCGAACAACAACCTGAAATTGATCAGGTGACCCGCCTAATAGCGTCGGGAACCAGGACCATTCTGCGTTGACCAGTTGATATGGAGCAGCAACTTCATATGCGCAATATTCGTAATAATCTACACCATTAAAAGGCACTTCATAGTGGTTCACAAAGCTCGTAGATTGGGTAAAGAGACAATCTTCGATCAAATGTGATCTCAAATGATAAGGATTCTCAATACTTATTGATACATAGTTATTGTAGAGGTTGCTATTTGTTACCTGAATTGTTCCCGGACCAGGGTACCCTTCCCAAAAACCGAAAAACGGAGATTTATTAGTAATTGCTTCATGAGCAAAGGCAATGGTACTGCCTTCGACCGTCACTAGTCCCACTGTTGATTCAGTTGTTGCTGAGATGCCACCTTGAGGCTCTTCATCGGTTCCCAATACCACAATTCAATAGATGCATCTGCTTTTCTAGTAATTACTGCGCCCGAGAACAAGGAACAATTTTGTTTGATCCGGAAAGCAAATACACAGAGAATTTTGAGAAATGGCGATATCTCAGTGCTATCACGTTATCTATTTTGGCTGGAATTTTGAGAAATCAGATTTATGGGAAATCAATATACAATAGCACTCGTCCATTTCATTACATAGCAATAATCGGTGAACCAAGATCTGGTAACACCACTATGGTCACGAGACTGCTTCAGTACATTTGTGAAAATAGCTTCGAGGCAAATGGATTTGAAGTGTTTCTGCGTGGAAATTCCACTATTGAATACTAAAGCGATAATATGCGTAGACTCCAACAGGATTTTCCAGTACAAAAGACCGAAAGTGGGGAATCCATGACATGTTTTTTGGAACTAGAGAAGAGTTGAATTATTAATGAGCACTATCGTGTTCTAATCAGAGATTTTCCCGGGAGAAGGCTCAGATGCTCATGCAAATATCAACTCCCAGTTGTGCAATTTTGACAAGTCGTTCCTGTCATGGGTTGAGCAGGCAGATGCTTACATTTATATTATTGAATTGGCAAACATATGCAGAGGCCAAACGATTATCCTGCTGAAATCAAGAGTTACATAAGAAGTTCTTTGCAAAATATTCTTGAACTAAACAGTCATCGTCAAAAGGCAATGAAAAAAGCCTATAGTTCTTACCTTCAACAACAATAGGATGGTAAAAACTCATGCGGCAATCAGGCCGTATTCCGCTAGTTCACCTACAAGTGGCTGATTTTTCGTAAGGTTTGGGTTGATTCCAGACTTTGCAAGAAATAAATTTATCATATGTTGGTTCTGACCTTTGGTCTTGTATTCCGACATGTAAAATGGTTATTGCTGTCCCTATTTTTGATTCTGAAGATGCATGGTCTTGGCCAGATTCATTGTAGTGAGAGAAGCATTTAGTTGCTCAGCCCTATCCACGATTATTTGGGCATAGTGATCTATACGTGTTTGGTCATTGAGTTTCAATGTGTCAGAATCCGGTGTCATAACCGCCTCAAGATGAATAGCAGTATTGTGCTCAAGGCTTACTGCTGCCAAACCTCCCAGCTCTTGACCTCTCAATGCGCGTCCAGCGCAGCCGCTCCAAAAGCGATCAATGTAAGGACTGTGCTTTCCACTCTTCGGTAAATACGTTGGATCAAATGCAATAACCAACGACTCATCGGGACATGAAATGGACAGCAATGACATGTTGAATTCCAAATAGTCAAACTTCTTCTCAAACTGTAACCGGAAAGTCTTTTCACACTCTGCTGACTATGACGTTGAAATGCCGTAAATGCCTTAGTCCAGCGAATGGCCTCTTGACGAACACGACCCATTGCTTTTCGAAGAGTTTGTCTTTTAGCGCTTGTGGTGTAAACATGTGCTGTAAGCACAAAGCATCCTACCGCGGGACCTTAGTCCCGGGTAGTCGCAAGATAAAATTTAAAGCCCCGCCGAAAAAGCCTACTATAGAATCGATAGTTACCTCGGGGCACATGGGAGGAAATTGCTTGAACCGATTTGCGCCTTATACGAGAAAGGCAAACCGTACGTACAATCCTGCCAATAGTTTTCCAATTGCCAGGGCTGGAAATGCTTGCCTGCCATAGCTGTAGCAGTTTCGAAATTACTCAAAGTGAAGAGGCTCCAGACCGGGATTGGCTTGTCAAAAACAATTGCGGATACAAAATGCGAGGTCCACCAGTCAAAAGTAGAAAAGGACTCAAATCTGGCATTGGTGGGTCCTTGAGGGGTATTGGGCGAGGTATGTCTAACAGGATTCCATACAAGCCGAAAGTAGCCTCTTTAAGCCGAAAAGCTTCCCCCAAATGACCTAATTGGCTCAAAGAGTATTCATGCCATCAGTAAATTGTACTTTCAATCGGGTTTTGTTAACTTGAAGCTCGATGGAGAGCTAGTTTAGCGCCAGTTCCTTTCCCCTGTAAACCTGTTTCGTTCAACTGAAATGTCATCGCCTCCAATGTGGTCGGGATTATTAGAGTGCAGGGGAATCGGCGTTGACATTCCGTTGGCAATAAGCTAAAAAAGAATTGATGATCAAACTGAAACCATTTGAATTAGAAGATTGGAA
>JAHDEE010000252.1 GCA_020629005.1 Chitinophagales bacterium | reverse complement strand
GACAGAAATAGAAGCCCTTAAAGGTGGTGCGAATTTCGTTTGCGTAGCACTAGAAGGTACACTTTGCTACGAAGCCAGACGTGTCCAAATAGCCTGGATAGCAGCGGTTATGAGTGCCGCTGATGCCGTGGCGGAAGCTCAGCCATAGTGGCTCGACGATAGGAGAGACGCTAGGGCTGAAGCTGGAGCAGGCAGCAGTGGTGCGAATAAAAGCGGATAGCCAGCAGGCAGTGGCTTGAAGGGATACGCTTCGCTCCAAAAAAATAGAATATTTTGTTATTCATTCAAATCTAGAAGGAAGCAATGATCCTAAGCTTTGCTGGGAACATCCAAATAATAAGCCTGCTCATCCGGTCGTACAGGCCGCTTGAACCATAGCGGACGGCGAAGGCCATTAGGGCCAGGTGCAGGACGAGTCATATCGAGCCATTTCTTATACACGGCAAAGCTCTTTTCGGTATCCACTTCCACATCACCGTATTTGTCGGAGGCAAGTGCCTTGGTCACTCGCACCTTTTGATGCCAGCAATGCATGCCGCTAATGGGATCGGGATGTACCGGGAAAGTGATATTTTGATGCACACCTCCATCGCTCCAGAAAATGCGCTTGGAGTCCGAGTCATTGCTTTCGAAGGGTCGTACGCCGGAAATTGTGGACATCTTATAAACACCATTTTCACCCGCCTCGATGTTGACGGTATTGGTTGCCCAGCGATTGCCGATCTTATCTTGTGGGCGACGCCAGCGACCCAGGTGATGTGAACAGGCGATTACGCCCGGCTTGATGGCTTCTGTAGCCCACACCTTATCTACAAAATACCCAATCTCAGTATTGATTCGAACCAAATCACCCGTCTCCAGCTCCAGGCGTTTCGCATCAGAAGTATGCATCCAGATTGGATTTCGATTGGCGATTTCAGTGAGCCATTTGGCATTGCCGGAGCGGGAATGAATAAGCACAGGGAGCCGGAATGTGGGCACCAGCGGAAAGTCCCCAGCGGCTCGGTCCATCTCATCTTCGTGAATATGGCTTTTGATGTAAGTAGGTAGAGCATACTCCGGCCACTTCCAGTCGACCATGGTCTGGGAGAAGAATTCTTGCTTTCGAGTGGGAGTGGGAAAACCCATCACTGCATTGCCATTTACCTCGATACCAATGGTCTTGCCATCTTTCTTGATCAATTCACCTTCTTTGCTGCTGCCTGCTAACTGCTCCTCGCTGAGGGGCGTTTCATGTTTATTGTAGGTGTAATTTTCTACTTCAAATGCACCATATTTTTTCATGTATTCCAGTGGGCTCAAGCCCTCTTTAGAAGCCGCTTCCGGAAGACCCTTTGTGTGTTCGAAAATGTATTGATAATATTCGTCTACGTTTATTTTTTGCTCCGGTCGATAGGGAGATAGAAAGTGCTTTCTGATGCCCAGACTACCATTGGGATCAATGCGCCAACTCAGCTCTATCCAAAATTCATCTTCCTCCCAAACTTCGCCCGGATTGACTTCATAGGTAAATTCGAAATGCTTTCCCTCACGCCTCGCGGCTTCCCTCAACACAGGCTGCCGAAAAGCGATCCACATGCCGGAATGCGTAGCATAGCTGTTAATGTCATGACGCTCCGAAGCATGTCCCATAGGCAATACATAATCCGCAAAATAGGCGGTCTCATTCCAGGTAGGCGTGAGGGCGATATGCATACCAAACTTCTCCTCGTCCAGCAGTGTTTCCATCCAGCTAAAGCCATCCGGATAAGTCCAAACCGGATTGAAAACCCGGGTGAAGTAGACATCCATTTTACCCCGATTGTCTTTGAGGAAATGTGGCAGTAAAAAGCTCATCTCAAAGAAAGCCAGCGGATACTCATTGGGGTAATGCAGCTCATTCCAAAACTTTTGACCGGGCGGAACATCAAAGAATTTTGGCTTAAACTTGTTCCAGCTATTGGGTGAGGTGCCACCTTTTGTGCCTACGCTACCGGTAATCACATTAAGAAAATGCAGGGCTCGACTCACACACCATCCACCAAGGTTACCGCTGGAAGCAGAACGCCAGTTATGTGTCGCAAAACGCGATCCTGCCCGACCGATTTCGCGAGCCACTTCAACAATGGTTTCTGCAGGTACACCCGTTTCTTTGCTCGCATACTCGGGCGTGTATTCGCTATAGAGCGCTATTACTTTTTGGATGTACAAGTCAAAATCAAGGGGCTCTCCGGCATGTTCATGCCGCATATAATCTTGCCAGTTTACCCAGTCCTTCATGAAGCTTCGATTGTACAAACCCTCTTCAAGAATAATCTTGGCCATAGCAAGTAGCATGGCAGCTTCGGTACCCGGGTAAGTGGGCATCCAGTAGTTGGCCATGCTTGCGGTGTTGCTAAGACGTGGGTCCAGAACCGCTAGTTTAGCACCCTTCATCATGCCTTCAATAATTCGCTGAGCATGTGGATTGAAGTAATGTCCAGACTCCAGATGAGCAGAGATCAATAAGATAAAATCCGCCTCCGCATGATCGGGAGAAGGGCGATCATATCCATACCAAAGATTGTAACCAAAGCGAGCACCGGAAGAGCAAATGTTGGTGTGGCTGTTATGACCATCGACTCCCCAGGCCTGCAAGACCCGATTGGTATATCCTTCATGCCCTGGCCGACCAACATGATAGGCAATCTCGTTGTGCCTTTTCTCTTGCAGCGCTTTTCGAATTTTCCCTGCGATATCGTCCAATGCCTCCTCCCAGCTGCATCGTTCCCATTCTCCAGAGCCACGTTTGCCCTTGCGCTTGAGTGGATAGAGAATGCGATCCGGATCAGTAATCTGATTGATCGTAGCCGGTCCTTTAGCGCAGTTTCTTCCACGACTTCCGGGATGATAAGGATTGCCTTCAAATTTTCGGACAGTCCCTTTTTCTTTATCGACATAGGCAAGCAGACCACAAGCGGATTCGCAATTGAAGCAGGTTGTTGGAACCACACTATAATGCCGGGGATCTCGCTTTGGCCAGGAATTGGCTTCATATTCTACCCAATCATCCCATTGTTCCGGCGGTGGATATGCTTGCAATTTGCCCTTGGAGCTGAGGTGTGCTAAAGGCTGCTCTGTATTTTCATTTCGTGGAATCAGACGCAGCTTCTCGGCCATCGTTTCAATGAATCCTTTCTTTGCCATATATTTTGCTACTAATGTAATCCTAGATTGAAAAACTATGCCAGTGGTATGCGCTGAGGTGCTTCTACCCATATGTGCTCCGTGCAGTACATACCGATCAATACCAAAAGTCCGGCCACAGCGCGCAGCACACCTCCCTCCGCGACTATCAGCAACGCTAGCGGCACCAGATTGCCGATGGCTATACTGCCGAGCCAGAAGTAGTTCTTGTACGCTCCGTGGGTAATCATCTTGCTTACTTTTTGTGCATCCGCAGTTGGGTGCGGCATACCAAGTTCTAATGCCAGCACTGCAAGATTTGCAATGATTCCGGAGCTTAGAATGAAAGGCAAAGTTTCTGACCAGCCAGTTGGATTAAGGCCCACAATCGTGGCAATGGAAAATACAGCCCCACCTGCAAGTAAACTGTGAATCAGCATATGCAAGGCAAGTGTAGGGCTTTGCCAAAAGTCGCGCCCCTTGGCTTGCGCGAAAAGAAAGGCGGTATACACTGCTGTGATCAATCCAAAAAATCCTCCCATGTATAAACCGATGTGACGCAGCAAGGCACTGTCCAGGGCAATGGATAGCAGAACAAGGGACATAGCAGCCCCAAAAAGAGTGATAGCATATCCACCTTTAACCAGCCAGGAATTCCAATGCGGTCTGAGCAGCACATACAAAAAGCGGGTAGGTTGATCCAAATCTTTTATCAGCAAGAGCCCGGTCAGGGTCAGGAATATAATTCCGACAGTACAGCCAACCCAAAGAGAATGTGTATTGATGCCACCGGTGTAAAGCCACGAAAGAAAAGGAATCAGAAATGCGCCGGAAGCAATGGCTTTGGTCCAAACATATGCCGTCACCTCTTTACCCCAAAGTAGTCCCTTAGAAGGCTGATCCGACACCCGCTTATTTTTGCCTTGCATGATCACTTCAACCGATCGCTTGTTGGGATCTTCAGGAGCAATATTCAACTCCCGCCCACTCAGCTGCGCAGCCATCTGCACGATATCAGCCCCTTCGGCCAGCTTGTTCTCGGCAAACTTCGCATAGTGCCCAACTCCCTGCGATTGTGAGCTCCACATATACTGATCCGAAACGGAAGTTGCGGTTGGATTTAGACTGGCTTCATCGCCGTTTATGTAAAATACATTGGGCTGTGTTCCCTTTTCTGACTTTCGAACGGTTACCTGTTCTCTGGAAAGCAACTGAGCGATTTCCGATTCAAAATCATCCATGTCTCCAGAGATAATCGCATGCTCCGGGCAAACATTCACACAGGCTGGTTCGAGGCCGATATCCACACGGTGAGCACAGTAATTGCACTTGGCAGCTGTACTCGTTTTCGGGTCAATATAAAGCGCATCGTAGGGGCAAGCCTGTATGCAGGATTTACAACCAATGCATCGGCTACTGTCAAAATCAACGATACCGTCCTCACGTGTAAACAGCGCTTGAGTTGGGCAAATATTCACGCAGGGTGCATCTGTACAATGGTTGCAGCGCATCACCGAAAATACTCGTCTCGTATTAGGAAATTGACCTTTCTCGACCTGCTTTACCCAGGTGCGATTTACACCTACAGCAACATCATGCTCCGACTTACAAGCGACCGTGCAGGCGTGGCAGCCAATACACTTCCGATTGTCTATAATAAAACCAAATTTCATCTATAGGGATTGTATCCCAAAATAGCAAAAAGCCTCTTTATACCTAAGCTTTCAGCACCAGCTTTCCCATCTTGTCGCCAGAAAACAATCGAAGCAAGGCAGAATGAAAGTTCTCAATGCCTTCGACTATATGTTCTTTTGACTTTAGCTTTCCGGCCATACTCCATTGTGCCATTTCCATTGCTGCCTTGCCATAGTCTTTAGCATAGTCAAAAACGACAAAGCCTTCCATTCTGGCGCGATTAACCAATAGAGAGAGGTAATTGCTTGGCCCGTAGATATCGCGACTATTGTATTGCGATATGGCTCCGCAGATCACGATTCTTGCATGTCTTTTTATACGACCTAGCACCACATCCAGCATTTCTCCTCCCACATTATCAAAGTAAACGTCTACGCCACCATCACAGGCTGCTTTAATTGCTTTGGAAAGATTCTCCCCGCTTTTGTAATCGATAGCAGCGTCAAAACCGAGCTCTTCTGTCAGGTAATTACATTTCTCTGGACCACCCGCTATGCCAACTACTTTGCAGCCCTTAATCTTTGCTATCTGTCCAACCACAGAGCCTACTGCCCCAGCTGCTCCGGACACAAGAACAGTCTCTCCCTCTTTTGCCTGCCCTACTTCCAGTAATCCAAAGTATGCCGTAAATCCAGGCATTCCCATGGTCCCTAAATATCTCTGAAGCGGCATCAGATTAGGATCAACCTTAAAAAGATTCTCTGCCCCGGAAGTGCCATATTGTTGCACTCCTGTCCAGCCCATCACATAATCGCCCACTTCGAAGCCTGCGAGCTTACTTTCGATTATCTTTCCAACTGCTCCGGCTCGCATCACCTCACCAATTTGAACCGGTGCGATATAGGATTTGCTGTCATTCATCCAGCCTCTCATCGCCGGATCGAGCGAAATGTATTCATGCTTGATAATAACTTCTCCATCCTTAGCCTTTGGAATTTCAGCAGTTTCAATGTTAAAGTTATCGGCAGTTGGTATACCGCTCGGGCGGCTTACTAGTTTAATCTGAGTATTTTTCATTGCTTGTGCTTAATTTGCTGTGTACATTTCTGCCACAAAAATACTTTTATCTGTATGGAATTAGCTAGTGCTGCGTAAACAAAGTTCGTGACACCTTTTAGGAGCTTATCTTTTTGTCAGACGAGCAACGAAGTATGACAGAAATAGAAGCCCTTAAAGGTGGTGCGAATTTCGTTTGCGTAGCATTAGTGCCTTGGGACTTAATTGATGGGGAGGTAAAATGGGCTTATCTTTTTGTCACCTAAGGCGCGAGAAGGGAGTATAGCCGGAGCTACATGACCTTCGAGCAACGCAGGGCGACAGAAATAGAAGCCATTTAAACCACCCATCAATGAAGTCCCGAGGCATTAGTATCTTTACTAAATGAAAGTACTTGACAGAATTCTCGGTCTGTTAGAGCGATCAATTTTGCAGGATGAATTTGTTTCTGTTGAAACGGAGAAAATCGAACTGAAAGACCTTTCTCACGGCACAGAGTGGAAGGAATTGTGCAGATCAGTATGCGCATTTTTGAATACTGAAGGCGGTATTGTAATAATTGGCCTCAGAGAAAAGAATAAAGGGTACAAACTAACTGGATACAATTCAGATAATGAATCCAAACTCAAGGAAATTGCGACAAAATTTACCGACCAAGATGGCGTACCTGTGGATCTCACACACTTTATCGGACGCTACGAAATCCGAGAGTTTCTGGATAAATCAATCTGTGTCCTGTATGTTGAAAAACTGCCTGAGGAGCAAAAATTTGCACTGTATAATGGTCTTGGCTATGTACGAAAGTTAACAGGGGATCACAAATTGACTAAACGGGCTCTAAGCAAGCAATTGGAGCTAAAGCAGGATTTAGCTATTGCCCGAGAGCTAAAGACAGTCAATTCAACCACATTGGCTGATTTGGATGTAAACAAGTTAAATGAATACCTTAATCGGCTGAATTTTGAAATCCTGCGCGAATCCTACAAAGCCAATATTGAAGATGCGATTCCCTTTTTAGAGCGCAAAAAATTCACCAGCAACGAAATTCCAACTTTGCTGGGCATCTTGGTGTGCGGTAAGAATCCAGAAGATATTTTGCACGAAAGATGTCAGGTCGATGCCTATGTCAGGGATTCTGTTTCTGTAGCACAAAACAAAAAGATTTACAAAGACAACATCATCGCTCTAATGGAGAAAAGTGTCGGTTTTGTGTTGAGCAACATCGCCACAGGTATTTCTATTGAGAGCGGAGGTTCTATGCTGCCAGAATACCCCCTTTTGCTTCTTCGTGAGACCGTGAACAATGCCTTGGCGCATCGAGACTACTCAATAGATCGTTTCGTTTCGATTATCATTTTTCCTGGAAAGAAGATTGAGATCAAGAACCCTGGAGCTTTTCGCGAGCAGCAGTATCTTGAGCTCGACGATACTGTGCCCATTCGACAGATTGTACCGATTCCGCATGCTCCGAACCCTAGATTAGTGGATATCCTAAAAACACACGATCGATGGGAGGGCCAGGGAACCGGGATGGCCGAGTTGACCAATATGGCTCTAGAAAATCGAATTGACGTTGCGTATTACTTACTTCACAATCCTAACGAGATTGTATTGTGTATTCGCAAAGGTCGTGTTCTTGATCGAATGGCCAACAACTGGTTAGACAGCTTTGAATCTCATTGCCAACGAAAGACGAACGGAAGAGTCCTTTCTGAGGATCAGAAGACCGTTCTAGCCTACTTATACAAAGCTGAGTTGCTGAATCGAGAAAATCGATACACAATTACTCTTACTCCAGACAACAACCATAAGAGCGCCATTACCTCCCTAAAGGATTGGGGTTTGCTTGAACTTCATCCTCAAAGCAGCAGACGAAGACCTGTCTATCTGGTAGATCGTACTATGTTAAAATGGGACTTCTTTACCGAACTTCGAAGTATCTTTCAGGATGATTTTGATGGATTAAAGAGTCTACATAAAGAAATTCTTAATACGGTGTTTCACTTCGAAACTCATGGAAGTAAGCAAATAAATTTGAATGCTGCCTTAATAGGTGATCAGCTTTTTTTCAAAGAAAATACAGTAGTAAATGACGTCAAGATTTATAATGATTTCAAGCGCAAAATCAGAAAGGCAGTTAGGGAACTGCGCGAAGGCGGATTTATAATCCCACCCGAAACAGCAAAGTCGTACAAGATCAATAAGCAATACAAATCTGATATCGATTTATTCAATCCACCTAAAGAAAACCCTCAATAAAACACCCCCTCATTCCAGCCAAAAGTAAAAAATAGGCTCGCCGGCTT
>JAHDEE010000251.1 GCA_020629005.1 Chitinophagales bacterium | reverse complement strand
GTGATGATGGAGATGTCTGTACAACAGAAGATGTTTTTGATGCTGACTGCAATTGTGCTGGCACCTTTGTAGATACAGATGGCGACGGCATTTGCGATGCAGAAGATCCAAGCAATGGGGATTGTACAGTTGGATCAGCCTGTGATGATGGAGATGTCTGTACAACAGAAGATGTCTTTGATGCTGACTGCAATTGTGCCGGGACATTTGTGGATACAGACGGCGACGGCATTTGTGATGCAGAAGACCCCAGCAATGGTGACTGCACAGCTGGAACAACCTGTGACGATGGTGATGTCTGCACAACAGAAGATGTCTTTGATGCCGACTGCAATTGTGCTGGCACCTTTGTAGATACAGATGGCGATGGTATTTGCGATGCGGAAGATACCGATGATCCAATTGCGATAGGCGATTGTTCTGTGGAACTGCAGGTATCTCCGGCATACGATTGTCAGGGTTCTAACGGTGGATTTGTACAATTCTTAAATCAGAACCCGAATAACACCTATTTCTATACCTTGACTGATTCAAATGGAGAAATCATTTACGTCAATTCCTCAAGCGCAGCTGTCGTAACCGTCAACTTTATGGAACCTGCAATCTATCAACTAGAAATACAAGGCGTTAATGTTGATTGTAATTCTCAGGTGAGTATTGACTTCAACAATCTACCAGTCGTTGACCAGGCGATGCCCATCGATTTTGAAGTGCCATGCAATGAAGCCAGTACACTTGAAATCACGAGCAATGGCAATCAGGAAATTGAATCAATCAGCATATTAATGCCAAGTGGCGATGCCAGTGTCAATGTGCTTGGAAATGTTCTGGAGTTTGATCCTTATGACGACTTCAGCGGTGAGACTAGCTTTATCTATGAAATCTGCTTCAGCAATGGCTGTTGTGAAAGTGCAGAAGCAACGGTTATTGTACTCGCATGTGGGGAGGACCCAGGTCAGCCGGGGTGTAATGATTTATTCGACTACTATGAAGAAGGGCAATGTAATCCAGAGACAGGCAAAGCAGACCTCGATATCTATTCACTCTCTCCAGGCGAGACAATTTTCTATAAGCTCTTCAAATCTGATGGAGGTTTGTATGCGCAGAACTCGACCAACGCCTATCCCGCAGCATTTAATGGAGTGCCAAACGATAATTATCAATTAGTGCTCATGCAGGGAGCATGTATGCAAGAACTCGAAGTGGCCATTGGTTGCCTGCCAGGTACCGGCGTAGGAGAGGAGCCGAACGATGTCGGTGAGAATCCAAATGAGTGTTCATTCAATAGCTTCGAGCAAACCGAATGCGTTGATGACATGCTGGGAATCAATATCTTCATAAACGATGTAGATGGTCCGGTGCTTCACAAGCTATTTGACGAGTCCGGTGAACTAGTGCGCATAAACTCGACCCCTGCTAACCCTTGCGTGTTTAAGAACTTATCACCTGGAACGTATCAATTGGAAGTGCTTCATCAAGGATGTGTAAATACATTGACTATTGAATTGCTTTGTGATTAAACAATAAGGCATTCGAAAATTTATGACCGGGTCAACAGCTTTTCATTTGCTGTTGACCCGGTTTTTTGGCTGTACTTCCAGGACATTCATCTTTGCAAAGATTCTGGCGAAATTGTATATTTACTGGATCGCCAGTAGCTGGGTTCTTTGTTGCTGCGCCATTCGATTTTTTGACCAATTACTTCTCTCCACTAAGCAATTCCGATGAAGCAAGTGCTTGCTTTCCTGACAATCCTGGTTGGTTCGTCTGCTTCTGCGCAGTTCATGCCGCTGCAGACCATTTACCAGCACCATTGCACTTTCACAGCCCGCCCTGGTGCAACAGCGGATCTGGATGGAGATGGCTTGATGGATATTGTTCGTACTTGCGATTGGTTAAAGAATGACGGACAGGGCTCCTATCTTGAAATGAGCACATGGGATCAGAGTTATATCTTAGGGACCGTGTTTGCTGCAGATATTGATGAGGATGGAGATAACGATCTTGTCGCCTCTTCGGCGAGTCAGGTCTTCCTTTTAGAAAATGATGGACTGGGCAACTTTGAAATCTTTCCCACTACTAATCATGCGAGAGGTGTGATGGGTCTGGGAGATGGAGTGTTGGCTCAACACCAACGAAGAGGATGATCTTTTTGGAATTCAAAACTTTGTTCTTGAGTCCTACCAAATCAGTACCGAAGGAGTTCTTACACTCCAAAACACTTACACTCGCAGTTTTCCCCTGCGAAGATTGAGGCCAGTCGATTTCAATCAGGATGGCTGGCTCGATTTGATCTCCAAAAAAGCCATTCTCTGGAATGATGGTACTGGTACGCTCATGGATGTAGAGCTCGTACAAGGACTCTCCAGTCTGGAAGTCGTATATCCGGTGAATTACGTCGATTTTGATCTTGATGATGATGTAGATATTGCTTATCGTCACGAATTTGTTGAACTCGGTGGAGGAGACTTCCGAGTGGCCATCAATGACGGTCAGGGCGCAATCGAGCGGATTGTTTCGACCGGAAACGACAGTGTGCGATTCTTTTCTCTGCAAGATTTATCCGGAGATGCAAGACTTGAACTTTTGGATCACAATACATCCAACAATGTGTTCACGATCTATCGAACAGAGGATGAAAGTTTGGAGAAACTATACGAATTCACACTATTTAATGAGATGCCTTTCTGGAGTTCTAAATCATCAGTCTTTGATTTTGATTTGGATGGTGATATGGATATACTTTTCGGCAATAGCCTTGTCAAAAATCTGGGCAATGACAATTTTGACTTGAGCACATTGCACAGTAACACTGCCCACAAGCAGCTTGCAGCAGACTTTACAGGTGATGGAAAAACCGACATTATCTATTTTGTCAACGGGCAACTAATCCTCTATGAAAATGTATTCTCGATCACCCAACAAAGCGAAGACTTGTACTTCCAGGGCTTCGAACTTTTTCCAAACCCAAGCGGTGATTTCTGTCACGTAAATCTTCCAAAAGATCTTACTGATCCCTGTACATTCGAAGTATTTGCTCAAACGGGTCAGTTGATCCTCAGCCAGAAGATTATTGGAGAGGGCCTCATTGATTGCCGGTCTTTGCCAAATGGTCTATACTTTTTCAGGATCAGCAAGCACACACTTAAGTCCAAACCCAAGAAGCTGGTGATTTCAAAAGCATCTAATTAAATTCGGTTTCATTTGGAGCGACACCGACTCTTTCGCGCTACCGGGCTACCTGTGTTCCGTTCTTATTCACCACCCAGCAGCTTGTTCCTGCTCGCTGTCTGGCGTCTCGCCTTTGGGCGAGCCACCATACAGCGGCAGTCACTGGCGCTTCTGGGCGGCTCATACCACTTCACCCAGGGCTATTTTGCACCAGCCTCCGCCGCGACATTTAGACCACAGAAAATATATACCAAAAAGCCACCTTGTATTGATTCCACCGAAATGCTATTTTTACAATCATTCTAATAAGTGCCTTCCCTATGATTGACCAATAAATGGATGATGTAAACAACCTGATTCTTCAAGAATTTTACGGCTGGTGGCAATTTGCCGTTTGTAGCTTCGCTTGTGTAGCCTTGCTTTCCATCTGGTGGCACATAGGCAAAAAGCAAAACGACTTTGGTCAGGTCTGGTTAGCCTTGTCCTTGCTTTGTTGGGGCCTATTAGGAGTCGTCGAAGTGATCTATGCTAGATCAATGTTTACAAGCGGCCATGAGATCGATAGTGGAGCTTTGCTTCAATTGCAGGGCTGGAGGAGCATTCTATCCCTCTGCAACAGCTTCCTGATTCTTCTGGCACTTCCCTGGTTTCGCTACATACCCAATCGATTACATTCGCTCATTAGATCAAAAAACTGGTACCTCATTATTGGTCTGCCATTCCTGTTTTCTCTGATACCAATGTTGTCCATTATCCTTACTGGCAGAAGTAACGAGATTCTCGGAGAACTTGACCTCTACTATGCCTTCTTCACACTTGTTTTCCTGGGGGCAGTATTGTACGAATCCTTTGCCAGTCGCAGATTGAAACTGCTTGCCTATCTTTCCTTGATCTGCATCTTTGTTACCCTGATGGGACAAATTCTCAAACTAACCGGAGAGCCGATCAACATGATGTTGGTTTCCGCAATCTTTAAGTCTTGCCTTATTATGCTCTTTTTTGCCCTGGCGCTAAGCTGGGTAAAAGATTTGGTTGAAGAAAAGGCACTTCTTTCTGAGCAAATCAAACTAACCCTCTCCAAGCTTAAAAACGAAAAGGGAAGGTATGAACACAAAGTGCTAATTCAGGGAATTCCAGGCATCGAAAGCAAAGAGGCCAGGTTGACCAAAGCACCTTTCGATCTGCTGGAAACTTTTGTGGAACGCAGCAGATCCGGTGTTCCCTGGTTGGAAATCAAACCGAAATCAGATCCTCGAAGCAACAAGTCATATGATATACAGGACTACAATGAGATCAAAAGGTTAGTGGATTGTTTGCTGGATGGAATTTACCAGAAAAACAACTGGGTCCAGGACAAACATGCCCTCCCACTTCGCAACGCCCTCTTCGAGATGTCCGAAAACAGAGATCGTAAGATCCGGCTCCGCGTTCCTTCTGAAAATATTCAACAATTATATTAATAGCTGATAGTCAGCTGCTTAAGAGTTTTGTCTGTAGAGACATTACAGACATTCTTCCATTTTTTCCGACTTTTTCCAAGACGGGGACATCAAATCGGCAATTTCGTTTCTCATTTCATAACGAAAAATGCCAACATGTCTTTGCAGCAGAAATTTCCGGTTTTGACCCACCTGAAGCCCCTCTTTCTAACGATCATCAGCTTGTTTCCCACTTCATCCTCGCTCTTTGCGCAGTCAGCATCAGCAGGATTTGATGAATACTTCAATGAGCTGTTCATGCCCTATGCGCTGGCATGGGAAAACCTGGTCTTTACCGAATTGCCAATTTTAGGAGGCATTCCTATCGTCTTGATCGTTCTCGTACTAGGTGCCTTGTTTTTTACAGTCTACTTCGGATTTATCAACATCAGAAAATTTCCGCTGTCCATCCAAATTGTTCGGGGCAAATATGATGATCTCGAAAAGCAGGACATCAGCTATGATCCACTGATCAGCAGCGATGGAGATATCCATCACACAGTTCGGGATGAAAGCATGCTTGGAGAGGTCAATCACTTTCAAGCGCTAACCACTGCCATTTCCGGAACCGTTGGATTGGGCAATATAGCGATGGTAGCTGTCGCCATATCACTGGGAGGACCCGGAGCTACTTTCTGGATGATCCTCGCCGGTCTCCTGGGCATGTCGAGCAAGTTTGTGGAATGTACCCTTGGGGTTCGGTATAGGGAAATAGACAAAGACGGTCGTGTATTTGGAGGCCCGATGTACTATTTATCCAAGGGCATGAAAGAGTCTGGTTTCCCGCGATTAGGCAAATTGCTGTCCGTGGTCTTTGCACTAATGTGCATCGGAGCCTCTTTTGGCGGTGGCAATGCCTTTCAATCCAATCAAGCCACAGCGCAGATCATTGGGAGTTTTGGTATCCAAAATCCTAGTGCCGGAACCCTTCTGGGAATCGCCTATTCTATTCTGGTTGGCATCGTCATCATCGGCGGAATCAAAAGGATTGCCAGCGTTACATCAAGGGTTGTGCCTTTCATGGCATTGCTGTATGTCTGTGCTGCACTGTTTATCATTCTCAGTAACTTCTCACTCATCGATGACGCTTTTTACCTGATCATACATGATGCCTTTACACCGCAAGCGACTATTGCAGGCGGAATCTCCGCTGTGGTGATTCAAGGCTTCAGAAGAGCTGCATTTTCAAATGAAGCTGGAGCTGGTTCAGCTGCCATCGCACATGCCGCAGTACAAACAAGATATCCAGCCTCCGAAGGTCTGGTAGCATTGCTGGAGCCATTTATCGACACGGTGTTGATTTGCACGATGACTGCACTTGTGATCATTCTGTTCAACATAGATCAGGCATTTACCTACGGGCAGGTCATCAACGAAACAGTAACCCTTCATGCCACCGGTGAGCAGCTCGGCGGTGTCAACCTTACTTCGGCCGCCTTCGAGTCCGCTATACCAGGTTTTTCTTACCTGCTAATGATTGCGGTGGTCTTGTTTGCATTTTCAACCATTCTTTCCTGGTCATATTACGGCTTACAAGCATGGAAGTATCTCTTTGGTCGAAGCAAAGCAGCAGATCTCTGCTTCAAGATGTTATTCCTGCTTTTTACCGTTCTAGGCTCTGCCATCACACTGGAAGCTGTGATCAAGTTTTCTGATGCCATGATTCTCGCCCTGGTATTTCCCAATATGATCGGTCTGCTTTTCTTGTTTCCAAAAGTGAAGCTGGAACTTTCCAATTATCTCGCGGCAGTAAACGAATCCTCTTCTAGCAAATGATTCCATTAGCTTAGATTGTAAGATCCGGTTTTTCGCTATCTGAATTTTGTATCTTGCTTCAAAGTTGTTCGCTGGTCTGTCCGCCGGTCCTTTGACTTTTGTAATCTACGAAGATGAGAATATTGTGTTTGTCATGCCTTTCCCTGCTCCTTGCCTTACAGCTTTGGGCGCAAGAGACACAAGCTCCCGAGCACCCTGGCGCTGGCGAGGCTCACAGTACAGGGCAGCTTCACGAATTCCTCGATCTGCAAATGCATCCCTGTATGCACATGACATATCGCTTCTTCGGAAAGGGTTTTGAGTTCTTTGAAGAGGGGCAGGAGCCGAAACTTTCCCACAAGCATCAGCTTAAGAATGTAAATTTTGCAAATTATTGGAAGCAAAACGCTGGCGCAAGAATCATAGTGGCAGGAGCATTGAACAAGGAGGGCATCAAAAATCCAGCAAAAGCCAAACGACAGATACTTGAGCAATTGGAATACATCAATAATTTTGCGGCAGAGAATTCTGATCACTTTGCTGTAGCGAAAACCCCAGTACAGTTGAGGGGTCTGGTGGCTACCACGGACAAGACCATCATAGTACATTCTGTGGAAGGGGCCAGGCGTCTGGTCAATAGCCAGGCAGATGCTGACTTTTGGGCTGAGCAAGGCGTGGCATTCATGACCCTGATTCATCTTCGTGATACGGAGTTGGGCTCTTCAGCAGTTAAGCCTGGTTTCATGATGAAGTTGATCAATTTGCCAGGTGCACTGAAGAAGCAAGAGAATAGGGTAGGACTGACTGAACTCGGAAAGCAAACGATCAGCTGGTTGGCTTGTGCAGGGATCATGACCGACATCACGCACATGTCAGATCAATGTCGCAACGACGCTCTCGACTACATGGAGCAAAACGGCATTCCGCCGATCTCAACCCATGATCTTTATCGTCCGATCCAAAACCATCCCCGAGGACTCAGCAGGCAACAGATTATTCGAATCTACAAGAACAAGGGCTTTGTCAGTTTACCAATCAGCGGTGAATCACTAATGCCCTACAAGCCGGAATCGTACTACCAAAACCTGATCGATACATTGTCCAACCATTGTGTAGGCTCCATCGATTCTTATCAGCTGACCTATCAGGAGGTGAAAAACTTAATTGAGTCCAACTATGCAGAAATCCTGGGAAGCAAGGCAAGCAATTTCTCCGAGCTTTCAGATGCTGAAAAAGTGTGCTTATCTATTGGCTTCCAAAGTGATTTCAATGGTTGGCTAAACCACAGTCGACCTCGCTACGGAAAGCAAGGTTGCTTCGAACTTGAAGAGGGACAACACTATGAGCCGATCGAAATCGATGGTATGCCACATCCTGCTTATCTGGAAAGTCACTGGAACTACCTGGAAAATCATGGCGTGGATTTGCAACCAGTCAAAAGGAATGCGGAAAGATTTGCACAACTTTGGGAGCGTTTTCGTTCACAAGGTTGTCGCTAAGCTTCTCTGCACTTGGGATCAAGGAAGTTTACAACGAAAACTAAGATCGAATTGAGAAATGAGTTCCAAGCCATTTAAGATAAAGTTCAGGAATCAATTTAACCCCAAGTCTGCATTTGACCTGATCCGATTTGAGGAGCTTTTTCAAAGAAAGGATCTAGACCATAATGTGGAATCTCTGCAGCGGGTCGAATGCTTCATTCTCTTGCTAATCACAGAAGGCAACGGACAGCATACAATCGACTTTGAAAATTATGAGCTGACGAAGGGAACTGTGTTGACAATTC
>JAHDEE010000456.1 GCA_020629005.1 Chitinophagales bacterium | reverse complement strand
GTGCGACGGCCGAGTGGCTTTGGGCTCCTGAAAGGTCCTCCATACTCTCTTGTGCTCTCGCTTACAATTAGTTTGCATTTTGCAAACAAACCAATTACCTTTGATTGGTGAGGAGGATTATCGCAAAGAGGAGAATTCGGGAATTTTGGGAGCGACATCCCGAGTCCAAGGTATACCTGCAAACCTGGTATGAAACAGTCAGACATGCCAAGTGGAAGCAACCAAAAGATATTCAGTCTTTCTATGCTACAGTAAGTATTCTTAAGAACTCTCGAGTTGTATTTAACATTAAGGGAAACAAGTATCGCTTGGTAGCCAAAATTCAATACGAAAAGCAATGGCTCTTCATTCGATTTATTGGAACCCATGAGGAGTATGACAAGATAGATGCAAACAACATATGAAGATCAAGATCATTAAATCGGAAGCGGAATACGATGCCGCCCTGGAAAGACTAGACGAGATTTTTGATGCTAAAGCCAATAGCAAAGAGGGAGAAGAAGCAGAACTACTGGCACTTATCATCGAAGAATTTGAGCAGCATCATTATCCGATAGAGCCGCCTGATCCAATCGAAGCCATTCGAATCAGGATGGAAGAATTGCAATTGAAGCAGAAAGATCTCATCGGTATAATTGGACACAAGAGCATTGTGTCGCAAGTACTAAACCGCAAGAGAAAGCTAACTGTGAAGATGATCCGGGGCCTTTCAAAAGAATTGAATATCGGTGCTGATGTGCTGATACAGCAGTATGAGACGTTCTAAATGAGCCATACACAATACATAATAGACAAGCAAATGGCCTTCACGAAAATCCGTCGTGTGAACGCTATCATATCCCAGGTCTTTCAGGTATGTAGAGCGCTTTGGCGGCAGCTGAGTATCAACAATAAACCTCATGAGATTTTCAGAATCTCCTTTGAAGCTGAAATTCTCGCAGCGTATTTCAAGCAGGCCAGAATATCCTCTTTCTCGATGTATGGGTAGTCATCCATATTGGTAACGCTGTGTGCCGATTTGGGCGGCTGCGGGGAACCCCATGACCACATACCACCCCCCTCGCTGAGCCTGAGGTCAGACGGAGCAAAAACTATTTGGCTTTGTCGTTTCCTAAAAGGGCTAATCATTTGCACGAAGCTCCGGTTCCTGAGCGGAGTCGAAGGACTCTTGGAAAAGAGAGGATAAAGTGCTGCGAGTCAATGGAATTGGCCCAAGGTCCAGGCTGGCTTTTCTGTCTCTTCATTGGGCTTTGAACCGGAATTACAGAATTTGCGGAATTTTCTGAATTACTGGTTTGGGTTGTGGCGAGTGGTCTATGCCCTTGATTGA
>JAHDEE010000250.1 GCA_020629005.1 Chitinophagales bacterium | reverse complement strand
TTAACATGAGAAATATTGATACCATTTGCTGGGCTGTGCTTTTCCACCTTCTACTTTGCTTCTTCCCTTTTAACACCAGTACCGCGCAAAGTGTAACTCAGACAGTCCCTTCTGAAGCATCAATTGAAGAGCTGAACTTCTATGATTATATGGAAGAGTTCCGGTCTTTTCATCATGTAGATGAACTGGAGGAGATACCTAGTGGTAAGATCAAGCATAAAATGAGAGAAGAAAAGATCTGGTCTCCTCGCTTATATCCACATGGTGATTTTTCGGTGGCGGCCAAGAATCTGCAAGGCTACGTTGCCTCAGAAAGGAGCGTAGTTGGAGATCCAAATTGGAGGAGCCTAGGTCCAGATGGCACGGATCCAAATGACAAATTTACTGGCCAAATTCACGCGATCAATTTTCATCCAAACTATGATAGAGTCACTAATCCGATAATCTATGCTTCAAGTGGCTTTGGAGGATTATGGAAAAGCACTGATGCTGGAGACAACTGGGAATCGGTGCTCGTTCATAACGAAGACCCGAAGCAAAACCTCCCTCTAGAGTCTGTGGCAGATATTGTCATTAAAGCAAATGAGGGTGAAGCAGACTGGATTCTTATAGGTACCGGATATCCGGATCAGGGGACAGACATTTGGGAGCCAAATGCAGCGAAGGTTAACCCAATCTGGACAGTAGGGTTTTGGGTCAGTTTTGATGGAGGGCAAACCTGGAAGGAGCAGAATTCAGCCAATTTTCTTGGTGCCTTTTCCGACGGAGGGACTATTCGAGATATGGTCATTTCTCCAATAGATGAAAATGAAGTTTTTGTAGCCACTTCCAAAGGTGTCTACTATAGTCGTACAGCTTGGTCAGAAAATCCGAATTGGCAACTGCTGGGGGAGTCAGCTACTAAGGGTGATTTCAGTAAACTTGTATTTAACCCTGAGAACGAAGATTTTCTCTATGCTGCCAGCAATCAAGGCATCTTTCGGATGCAGATATCAGTGCCTAATCCAGTTCTTGAAGATATTTCGCGGGCGTCTAATTGTCAGGGTGGGGCATTCGTTTGTGGTGTCCCAATTTTTGGGGATCTGAACCAATTTGCAGACGAAGATTCAATTGCAACTGCAGGTACTACGATATCAGATACTATATATTCGGGTGGGGTTGGTACTTTATCCACTTTCCTATATAGTTACACAAGCATTGATAGAACTACCATAGCTGTTGAATCTAACAATTCCGTATATGCATATCTGTACACCAACAGAATCTATCAAAATACCGATACCACTGGGACAACTCGAAGTAGATACAACGGAGTTGATGGAGAGAAGGTCTACATATACAGGTTTAAAGGTGGTGGTTGGTATTTATTGGGCAAATTCGATTCAACTTATTCCGTAGGTGTTACTAGTTCTTCTTCCAACAGCAGCACCAATTCTCCGAATACCCCGTTGATGTCGATAATGGGGCCTGCCTGGGTGTCCATGACTGTCAATCACACTGTGCCAGCGGAGATTGCCTTCGGCACTAGTGTTCCCTACATTGGAAGGGGTCAAAACTTTGAGCGGTGGAGTATATACGCAACTGGAGCCACAAGTGGGATGCACGCGGATATCCATGATCTAGTATATGAGCCAGTTGATACTTTGCCTCGCCTCTTTTGTGCGCACGATGGTGGTATTTCTGTAAACGATGGTGTCACAAAGGACAATTGGCAGCTCAAGAGTAGTGGCCTGGATTGCGCTGCTATTTGGGCCTTTGACATTTCAAACTCCACACAGGCAGAGATACTGACCGGTCATCAGGACAATGCAATGCATATTTATAATCAGAATTCTGGTTGGGAGGAACAATTATCTGGGGGAGATGGCTTTGCTGCGCAGATTATTAATCCTTCATCTCTATATCCTTCAGGGCTTGCTTTAGGTTCAAGGAACGATGACTTTAATTACCGGGACTTTGGGAATACCCAAGCGTCATGGAGTACGCTATCTTCAACACCTAATCCTAATAACGATATTGTTGTTACCTATCCAGCCAGCCAACCAATATATGAGAAAATTCTTGTCGGTTTTGCTGCCACAATTGAGAGAATCGTATCTTATCTAGGGGGTAACTCCTGGACTCAGGAAATTGATGTTTCGCCTGAGGAAGGAAATCAACCCTATCGCAGAAATGTGACTGAAATTGAGTTCTCGAAGTCAGATCCTACTAACTTACTGTTCGCAACCTTCGCTTACATCAGGCTGGGGAATATTGAAACCCTTAAGCCGCAATTGTACTATAGTTCGGATGGCGGGCAAAGCAAAAGCCGACTAAACGAATTTTTGCCACGAGCAGAATGGGATGCAGATTTTCCGGCTTGGTGGGCCGCTCAACCTCCAATTACTTCTTTGGCCAGCGATCCTTATGATCCCTTTAGCTTCTATGTGGCATTCACTGGTTATGCAGAGAACCTTAAGGTTGGCAAGATTGAAATTATTGAGGCGACTGAATCCTGCGATTCTGTTGAACATGTGATCTATACCCCGTTGAATGCCGGGTTACATAACCTGCCAGTGAATGCACTAGTTTATCAAGATGGAACAGAAGGCATTATGTATGCAGGAACTGATGCAGGAGTCTATGTATTCCAAAATGGGATTTGGAGTGCATATGGGGATTTCCCCAGAGTTCGAGTGAATGAGCTGGAAATAAACTACTGTTCCGGGAAGTTGCTTGCCGCAACATTTGGTCGTGGAGTCTGGGAAGGCGACTTACTACCCGCCACCAGACCTATGTCGGCTGGAAGATTTCATATGGATAATAGAAGCTGCGAAGCCGATACTTCCGTTCAAACATACGTTTGGTTTGAAGATGTAGAATTGTACAATAGTTTGGTCATCAAGAAAGGTGAAACGCTTGTAATAGAAGGTAAAGTCCATATGCCTGAGAATGCAAAGATTTATGTCGAACCAGGAGCAAGACTGATGATTGAAGGACAAGGTACGATTACAAATGAGTGCGGGAAGCGTTGGGGAGGGATTGAAGTTTGGGGCAACGGAGCAGAGCATTCACCGGGAATGCTTTGGCAGCCGAACCAAATCTCGGCGGACTTGAGGCCAGGAATTCTGAAAATGACTGGGGGGAGCCTGCTAAATGCCAATACAGCAATTCAAAATTATCGATCAGGCGAATGCGATGAGCCAAGCCAATCCGGTGGTTTGATTTTAGTGGATGGAGCTAGTTTTGAAAACAATATCAGGTCAGTAGAGTTGATAGATCACCAAGGGGATTTGTCAAGTTTTGCCAATGCGACATTCGAAATCTCAGAAGGCTTTCCGGACGAAGAGAATTTTAAGTCTCAGGTAAAACTCTATCGAATGGAGGGACCAAGCACAGAGCCCTTGATTCAGTTTTCTGGTTGCTCATTCAGTAGATCTTGCGAGACACAGGATTGTGCATCCGCTTTGGGACTTAAGTCTATTGACAGCAGAATCATTGTAAATCAAGAGTCCAGTTTTGAGGATTTCGTGATTGCAATGTATATCGGCGATACTTTCACAAGCTTTAGCGAATCAGAAGATATGCCAAGAACAAGGATAGGAAGCCTTGAAGATCCAATCGGGAGTTCAGTTCTATTCTCCAATGTCGATTTTGGAATCTTAGCCGGTTCCTTCGAACTAGATGTTAGTAATTGTACCTTCTCGGACCTCGGTCTTGGAATGGGAGTAATCGGAAACTCCACATACACGATCAGAAACAACTTCTTTGAGGATGTGCTTCAAGGTCTTAGTCTCCATAATACAAACAGCGACGGTGGCACTGCCCTTATTTTAGAAAATTCTTTCACTGGTACCAAAGGGCTTCGAGTAAGCATGGAAAATCCAGACGCAAGCATTCGCTGCAATTACTTTGACACCGACTTTGATATTACATTGGATCCTGGGGACGAATCAACTGAGGTGGTAGTATTAGGCGATCAAGGGGATGAGTCTAGCCCAGCAAGTAATGTGTTTGCCGCAAGCCTCGAAGGTTGTACAGATCCTACTAATAATACGTTCAGTTTTGAGGGAGATGTAGAATTATTTGTATATTACTATGATCCATTATCTGAGGGTGTGCTCCCTTGTAATATTGACGCTGAAGATCCCTTGCTAGGGTCCTTTACAATTACCGGTGTAGCTTCAGGCTTATGCAATGTTCAGGCTCCAAATTTAACTGGTGACCCTGAAGATATGGATATTGAATGGGGAAGCCACCTGCTAACATTGTTTAACGACAAGGATCAATTCTACAGCCAGTTAAAAATGCTTCTCAATACTGGAGGGAGTGAGGAATTACTGGAAGAGTTTGGGCTATCTGCTTCTTCAGAGGACCTCTATTTACAGCTGATGGATGCCAGTCCTTATCTGTCAGATGAAGTGCTTGAAAAAGTGATCATAGACAGCAGTTTGGGGGAACAGCATCAGAGTGATGTGTTGTTGAAGAATGCTCCACTTCCGAATCACCTGATGATTTTGGCGCATGATCATCTGCATGCATCTTTGTACAACCGCTTGTACAGTATCAAAATGAAGAATAAATCCTCTTCAAGGAAGCAATTGACAAAAGATATCGGAAAGAGCCGCATCGAGAGAGGCAAAGTTCGTAATCAGTTGATTAAGCAGCATTGGTCTGAAGTAGATGTTATTGTTGAGGCATTAGATTCAAAGGAGGATAGAGTCGACTTAGCATTGCTCTCCGGTATTTTGCTTCAGCAGGAGGCCCTTGAGCCACTTGCATCACATCTGCAAAGTCTGGAGACAGTCGATGAATGGGACGAAACTTCACGAATGATTGAGTTAAACAACCTCATGAGTCTAACAGATGGCGTATGTATGCGTGGACTCTTTGATACCTCGGACATAATGGCAGTTAAGGAACTGGCCAGCTCAAGTGAGTATTCGGCAGGACGAGCCCTAGCCATTCTACAGTTACTTGAAGAAGAATTCGACCTCGATGTACTATCACTCGGTAGTGTAGCAGGCAAGGGTATACAAAAGCCATTGCCGATTCCCGAAAGCGAGTATTCCTCATTAATGCTATCACCGAACCCGGCAAAGAAGACAGTTCGCGTAGATCTTTCAAATCCTTTGCCATACAATGCCATCTTGGAATTGTACAGTCTAAGCGGTAACTTGATGCAGGAGTATGCCATTGCGGCAGGTGAGGTTAGCCAATATCTTAATGTAAGCAGTTTAACTGTAGGAAGCTATGAGGTTATCTTACGCTATCAAGGAAAAGTAGTTAATGAGACTAAACTAACTGTATATGGACGCTAGAAAAGGTTATTGCTTTCTCGGCAAGATTCTAATCGTTTGCCTAGTTTCGGTTGCTTCAACTAACTATAGTCGATGCCAAGAATTCAGCCACTACTACAACTCCACAGAATACCTGATCGATGCTGCTTGGGGAATAGAGCGGGTAAATGATACGATTTACATGTGCTTGATAAGTGGTAATGCTCTGGGTGCCAGGATTGGTCTACTGTCGGTAGATAGTTACGGCGATGAAATTTTTTTTCGATTAAATCCATTTGATCATTATTCAAGTGTTCCTTCTAATTATCCCCGACCATTTTGTATAACAGATAGCTCGGCAATAATGTCTGCTGTAGTTTTCTATGAAGCTGGGGGTGAGGAAACTGCTGCACTGCTTGAGACAGATCTAGAAGGTAACCCGATTAGAGAAGCCAAATTAGATTTGTTTGGCCGACTTTTGATACGTGATTTTATTCCATATGGAGAGGGTCTTATGTTGGTAGGATATGCTCAGGATGCAGCAGTGGAGAACGGCGGGCATATTTGGCTTACAGTAGATGAACAATTTGAGATAACTGACTATCAATGGTGGGTCGATTATCTTGGTCTATTGCATAGTATCGACCATGGTATTGGCGGGAATTTTATTGTGACTGGAAGCATTCGGCCAATTCCTCTGTCTCAAGGATCCTTTAGTGAGCATCTGCAAGATGGCTTTGTAGCTTTAATCGATAGTTCGGGCACCAGACTCTGGACCAAGACAATTGGGACCGCCAATATCTTTGATCGAGAACTGGGCTTAGCTACCTTGCCTGACTCGTCTGGCTATATTGTATTTGGTCAGCATGACTTTGAGGACAACAAGAACGAACGCCACAGTTTTGTTCATAAGCTGGATGTAGAGGGCAATACAGTGTGGGAGCGTGAGATTCATATTCAAGACAGTCCCCTAGGTACAAACGATAGGATATACTCTGCAATAGAAGATTTGATGCCCACAAGCGATGGCGGAATGATCGGTGTTGGGCAATACCAGGAATATGAATTTTTTCTGGACTTATACGGCAATGCTTTGATGCCAAATGTTGGTGGCTGGATATTCAAACTGAACTCGGAGGGAGAATTGCTGTGGGAGCATATATATTATGACTCATCTGAAGAATTTGTAGGAGCTATGGAATTCTATGCGTTGCAATTAGCAGAAAATGATGGTGCTGTTTATGCAGCTGGCCACGCGAGTGCTCTGGAGGAAAGTTTGCTGCCAGACGAAATTGTAGGTAATCCGGAAGCATGGTTGCTTCGAGTAGATACGTCCGGTTGTTTTATGGGCGATTGCCATCGTTTTATAGATGTGGCAAATCCCGACCCAACCCCGATCAGCACGTCCAATGTGGGGCCATCAAAGCTGGTGGTCTATCCAAATATTCTATGGGAGGGTGCAGTATTACACCTATCAAGCCATGAAATCATGCCTGCAGCGACTTTCCGGCTTTACGATCAAATGGGCAAGTTGGTCTGGGAGCATCCAACTGCAGTGGGCTTCGGTAGCGACCTGGTTGTTCCTGGGCTGCCAGCCGGTGCTTATTTGTATCAATTGTTGTCGGAGGATCAGTTGTTGGGTAGAGGAAAGGTTTTTGTGGGAACTTGATTGTGACATGATCTTTTGGCAATTATTGATCGAGAGAATTTCGGAAACTCAAACAGACTGTCTTTCAACCGATCTAGTTGATGCAGAAATCTAAATTCAAGCTATGTTTACAAGATTGACTTTACCAACAGCAAGCCATAATGTGATCTTGCAATGCCAAGGAAAAGTAGTTAATGAGGCTAAACTTACGATTTATGGACAATAGCAAAAGCTTTCGTGCGCTCAGCTTGATTATGGCGATTTGCTTGCTTTTAGGTGGTTCGATCAAACACAGTTTTGCCCAAGAATTCAGCCACTACTACAACTCCATAGAATATCTGAGCGATGCTGCCTGGGGAATAGAGTTAGCAAATGATACACTTTTCATCTGCACGATAAGCGGTTCTTCTACTGCTGGTAGCAAGGTAGGATTTTTAACAGTGGACCAAGAAGGTAATGAAATTGGCTTTCTGTTGAATCCCTTTGACCATTCGGGGGGCGGGCCCTTGAATTACCCTAACCCTATGCTGATGACAGATAGCACAGCAATCATTTCTGCCTTATCACTGTCTCAGGGAGTTGAAAGTGCTTTACTGTTGGAGATAGATAAAGCTGGTAACGCTATTAGGGAAGTCGAGTTGGATTTGTTTGGCAGACTATTGATACGTGATTTTATTCCATATAGTGGAGGTCTAATGTTGGTAGGTTATGCTCATGATGCTGCCATTGAGAACGGCGGTCATGTTTGGTTAACAGTAAATGACAAGTTTGAGGTAACGGACTATCGATGGTGGGTGGATTATCTGGGACTGTTGCATGCAATTGATGATGGTATAGGAGGGAATTTTATAGTGAGTGGTAGCATTCGTCCAGTTCCTCAGTCTGAGGGAGCTTTTACGGATCATCTACAAGATGGTTTTGTAGCTTTAATTGATAGTTCAGGTACTCGACTTTGGAACAAAACGATAGGTACAGCTAATATTTTTGATAGAGAACTAGGTGTAGCTACCTTACCTGACTCGTCTGGTTACATAGTATTTGGTCAGCATGACTTTAAGGACAGTGAGGATGAGCGCCACAGCTTTGTTCATAAGCTGGATACTGAGGGCAATACGGTTTGGGAGAAGCAGATTCAAATAGCAGATAGTCCCATAGGTACCAATGATCGAATTTACTCTGCTGTCGAAGATTTGATGCCTACCAGCGATGGTGGAATGATCGGTGTAGGGCACTATCAAGAGTATGACTTCTTCGTAGATATCTTTGGGAATCCTGCGATGCCAAACTTTGGCGGCTGGATATTTAAGTTGAACTCG
>JAHDEE010000249.1 GCA_020629005.1 Chitinophagales bacterium | reverse complement strand
AGGCAGGTGAGAGGTACAAGCGGAGGACGCGACGGGTGCTGGCGCGGCGGGATGACTTCTCGCTCCGAAAAATAAGAATGGAATTCTCAAGAGACTCCTAACGTAGCCAATTAACGCTATTGCCCTTGAATCAAAAACTTCCGCTTGATCAATCTGCCGTCTGCTTGCTGAAGCAAAAGAAAGTAGAAGCCCTCAGTCAAGTCCGTTACATCTATATGTTTATTCGGCACATCTGTTGAGCGCAGCAATCGACCATGCTCATCGAATAGTCGGAGGCTGATTGATTCTTGAGTGATGCCATCCAGGCTAATCAAGTCTTTTGCCGGATTAGGAAACAAGTACAGGTCAGCTTGTGAAGTCTGCATCAGATTAGAAGGAAGCTGCTCACACAGCAAAGCTATTTCATCGAGGTTAGAACAGCCTTCCCGATTACCGTAGACTGTCGAAAGGTCCGGCGATGCTTCAAACCAAGGACAAAGCACGGATGTACTACAAAGACTCAAATTAATATTGTCGATGAGCTGCACTCCACCGAGCTCTTCAATATCCAGATTTTCAAATCCTTCCAGTGATTCGAGTAGGGGGTTTTCTACCACATGAAGCTGTCCGTCGATGACCTGCAAAGCAGCAAGACCAGCAAGATTAACCAATGAATCATTTCTGTATATATGCAATTGGCCATCAATGGCATAGAGGCTTTCGAGACCGGCAAAGGACTCCAGATCCAGATTATCAGAGATATGGACTCCGCCTTCAATCACTTCCAGGCCATTGAGACCAGCGAAGTCAGAAAAACCTTCGTTGTCGATTATATTAACGTATCCACCGATGCTTTGCAGATTTTGCAGGCCTTCGAAGGAAGAAATTTCGCTATTTTCCACTAGAAAATTCTTCTCAATGCGCTTCAGTTCCGACAGACCATTGAGACTTGATGGTCTGAAAGCAGAAACAAAGCTTAGGGAGCCCTTAATCTTTTCAAGAGAATTGAAGCCAATGGCTCCAACCAGCACTCTTGATGCATTGATAATCAAATCCCCACCAATAGAGTCTATTTTCGCACAACCTGGCAGTGTGTAACTATAGAGGCCATATATCTCCACATCTCCCCCTATATACTCAAGAAAGCTGTCTGTTGCAGATGTGGCGAATCCATCCTCTATACGAAGATCGCCACTAACTACCGTGCAATCAGGATTGTAATATTGCAAAGTATCCATCGAATAATCCTCGTCGAGTGTTACAGAATAGAGCACACATTCGTGTGGAAGCAGATAACCACATGCACGATGCACATCGTCTAAACTTCGACAGTTAGCCCCATTGTCTTTAACAAAAACTCGCTCCGAAGATAGTAATGCTAGCTCACAAATGAAGTCATAGTCGCAATCCTGTATCATCGGACAATCGGTAATTCGAATTTCGAATGGAAAGGCGAGGTTAATGTTTTCGAAAGCTTCAAGTGAAACAAGCATCGGACAATTTTTTACATTAAGTACATGTCCAATCCTTTCGAGATTACTAAGGGCCTGCAAAGATTCCAGAGTATTGTGACTCCATATTGTCAGGTTTCCCTGAATATCTTGCAACTGTTCTAAGCCCTGCACGGATTTTAGCTGATCATTGTCGTATAGTTCCAGATTCGTTCCTATATGTTTCAAAGAATCCAAGCCGGCCAAGGTTTCCAAACCGTTACAAGAATTTATCCTAACATCACCTTGCACTTCCTTGAGCTTCGAAAAGGCGCTCAGGTTTGTTAACATGGGAAGTTGAGACAATCCAAGATCTCCGCTAATGTAATTTAATGAATCGAACACTGCAATGTGATTCAACTCCGGGCAGCTGCCAATGCTCAGTCTACCAGCGTTCTTCAGCTGAGAAAAGGCATCAATTGATTGTAGCCTATTACCACTAAAGCTCAAATATTCAAGGCTGTGCAATTTTTGAAACCCGCTAATCGATTCCAATGCATGACTCAAAGAGATAGTGAAACCTGTAATTTGCTGAAGCTCATTAAATGCTTCTAAACTCTCGAGACTGTGATTTGTGTACATAACAAGTTCAGAAAGCGAATTAAGGTTGGCAAAGCCATCGATGGTTTTGAGACTTTGATTGTTCACTATATCAAGATTTCCGACAATATTTTCAAGTGAAGGAAATCCACTTAATACCAACAAAGTATCATGGCTTGTAATTTCCAAGTCATCTCCTACTTCATTCAGACTATCAAAACCATCTATGACCCTCGTCGAATCATTGTTCGATATCCGAATAGAGCTCTGCACATATTTGAGATTCTCAAAACCTGAAAGTGTGTCCAGACTGTAATTCTCCCATATATCAAGATTTCCTGAAGAACCATCAATAACGAGGATACTATCCAGGCTAGCGAAGCTTCCACTCATCGTCTTTAAGCCTTCATTGTTAACGATTCTCAATTCCGACACCGTCTTCAAGTTGGGAAATGCCCCTTCCATGCTGTGCAATCCATCACTGTTTATGATTCGGAGACTACCAGTCATTTGCAATGAAGGAAAAGCATTGTTTAACTGAAGGGAATCATTGCCACTGCCAATATGCAGCTCCTCCGTCTCTTGAAGATTAGCAAAGCCTTCAATATCTGACAGAGACCTGCTTTGCACAATGTAAAGCCTGCCTCTAATTTGCTCTACATTAGAGAATGCATCGAGATTGGTAATCGGATCTTGCAAGTCGGAGTCAATCCTTACATCACCATACAATATGGGACATTCAGGAAGACTGTCCACGGCTGTCTGTGTATTGAACTCAAATAAATCCTGTTGGCAATTCTGGGAATGTGCAGACTGGAAAATCATCAGCCCTATCATCAAGCAAAGTATCGATCTAGTATTCATTTACCTAACTTTTGCGAATACTATTATACGATTTTTCTTTTGTAATATCCATGCTCATCAAGCTCGCCAGTTAAAAATGCAAAGCGCTAAGCAGATGTAGCGGATATCAAAACAGGAAAACTATTCAGTCTCGAGACTTCCCGAATTTTTCATTTCCTTACGGATCATCTCCTCTGTGATTCCAGTGAATCCTTTGAGGACATAAGCATTCAAACCGTAAAAGAATAGCCCAACACCCCAACCGATCATTGGCCACTGGACCCATAAGTTTTCCCTTGATGCGGTCAAATTGACAACGGTAAGTAATAGAATGACTCCCACATATATTGCCAGGTGAGTTTTGAAACCTGCTCGCATTTGAAGTCTCTTCTTGGCCTGCCGATAAGCTTCTTGAAGCTTTCATAGTAGTGCTTTTAGTTTGAACGATCGATTGACTTTCTATTGTTCCAAAACTAAGTACTCCGAATATGGCCAGTTATGATCTAAATCATCCAATCAATTGATAAATGTCATGATCATATGCAGATAATCTTCCTGTTTAGGGGCTATTGAGTGAGCTTTATTGTGTGAGGGCAACACCATCTTGTTCACATCCGACCTATCAAACTGTGATCGTTGCTGGCACGAGACGCACGCGGTGCGTCTCTACGTTTTTGATGGTCTCACACTGGAGAACCTCAGCTGGTTATCCCCAGTGCACTTGTCGAGATAAACACGCGCGGTGTCTCAAAGCCAAACGAGATAGGTGATTCCTGACCGCATCGCGGTCAAAGTATGTTAGTTTTTTGGTTGTGAACCTTTGATTTAAGCCCCACTACTGACGGTGATCGGGTTTGCAATTGGTGTGGGGCTTTAGGTAGCTCAGCGATTGTGCTTTCGAAATTCTACAGTTCTCGAAGGAAATTGAAAAACGTAATTTTGATTTACTCGAAAATGGAAATCACGCCGCAAGCAACATCTTCCGAGTATTGCAGCAAGGGAAGGGAATATTGATTAGATTGTTACCCGCAAGCTTGTAAACGCCATTAATATTGCTGAGATTAAAGAGAGTGGGACGAAAGCACTAGTTTACTAGCAGTGCAAACGAATTCAACCTCCTACTCTTACCGGCCAAGCCTCGAGCAACAATATCATTAAAGATTACATAGTCTCCTGGCAAGACAGAGTCGATTAGCTTCCTGCAATCATCGCCGAACCTGGCACCATCGTTCAGACAAGTGCGATTTGCAGCGTACTCTCTAGTTACAGTCACCGAATAACTAAGCAATTTGTATTTGGCACAAATACTTTCGTTCTCAATGGGGGCTCTCAGCCCCTGCTGTGCTCTTAGTTCGCCTGCCCTTATCGTCCCTTGGGAAACTTGACCCACCTTTGGGATCGGATTCGGAAGATATCTGGTCCTAAAGGTTTCCAAATATTCATTTGCTTTCCCATGCTTGTACAATGTTGTCTTTAAGCTCACTTTAGCTTGTTCAGTTGGGCGGATATAAGTCCCTACTTCTCGAATTTCTTGCAGTTCGCATCCGAGGCACTGCACCGTTACAGAGTCGAATTGCGAAGAGTCCATGAATAGCTCAAGATAATTGTCGAACCCAACTAAGAGCTCATTGCCTCTTTGACTGCGAATATGCACTGGTGGGTAGGTCGATACATTAGACACCGCTGACCTTCCTGATACTGATATTCGTTGCTCTTCATTTTGGCAAGACAAAAAGAGCAAGATAAGAATGGTGATTACTCTCATTTAAGTGCTTCTTTGCATTCCTAATAGTGATGCTAAAGCCTCTACCTGCACAACGTAGAATAGCCCTTAGAATTTTGGTCTTGCTGCTAAGAGAGTGAAAGAAAGCGCTCACCCAGCTGTTCTATTCAATCGTACATGCTTCTCCGCCTCCTTTCGCCACTGCGACTCGTTGGCAAGTGCGCGGCATAGCATATCATGCTGATAGATTCGATACCATCGCTCTTTCGGAAAATCGGCAACTCCTTGATATACCATTTCAGAGTGCACCATCAATCTGAAGATGAACTCTTGTTTCGGATTCCGGTGCCCATTTATGATCTGGCTCAGCCTAATAGCCGTGACACCCATATCATCCGCAAAATCAGAGCGTCTATCATATAAAATGGCGATGTATTGCGACAAGAAGCTGGTGAAGGAATGCTCCTGTATCAGATCAAAGTTTGCCAGGAATTGATCCATATTCAACTTCAACTGCAGCAGTCTGGCTGCTATGATTTCCTCTATAGAAACATTTCTCATTCGTTCGAGACGCGCTTCCATCAATCGCTGCCCATCCAACAACTGCTCACTCTTGGAAGAATACCGTGAGTCTACACCAAACTCAGGATTCTTTACCTTAGGCTTGCTGCTCTTCTTCTTAGTCATGGTCAAAGGTTTTGATTAGCGCGAGTATTTCTCGCAATTCAATACTTTGAGTGATTCCAGTCACGTTCATCCCATACTTGTCAATGTAATGCTGGGCAATCTTGCCCTTTGGTTTCAATGAAACACAAGCTAGTTCAGCATATTCCTGCAAGGCTAGCTTAGCAATATAGGTTATCAGATTGCCAGCTATGTTTTCGTACTGCTTTTTGCTTCCTTTGTTCTCCAGCGAAACTGTCAATAATCTAATATGCAGTCTCCATTCTTCAGGAATGCGATCTATCGAAACTACACCCAGAATATCTGCATCTCCCTGAATCATCAACTTATAGGCTTCCCGGGCTCTTTCCAGCTTCCAATCAAAAACGTAGCGCTTCTTTGTCAAGCCTCTAAAGTCTTCGTCCTCCAGCGGTGCTATTTTCACCTTGTGCACCTTCCCAGTGCTTTGCTCTATAACGACCACAATCAAAGTTACAAAAAGTATACCAATTATGGAAACGTCTGATCGATTATTATCCAAAAAGCGGATAGTCAGCATTAATCCCGTAAAGTCGTCCAAACACTTTTGCTACAGGTCAAAATGCCAAACGCTAACAAAATCAAATCCATATTTCATTTTTGGGAGCGAAACATGCTCCCTCGTTGCACCGGGCTACGCGCTGTCCGTTGCAATGCAGGCACCATACAGGGGCTTCGCTGCTCCAGGCAGCAGGTCTTGCTAATGCAGCCCTGCTGCCTGGGCGCTCAGTCCCCTGTATGGCACCTGCATTTCCACTTCCATCGCGGCTATTTTGCTGGTAAGATTGCTCGTGGACACTGGGGCGTAGCAGCAAAAGGAACCATTTTTTGCCCTAGAGGCTAATGACTGCAAATTTATATCCAGGTAATGCGTAGTATAGCAAATCGAAAGGTTCCATTTGACGAAATTTAGATAGACTATGTGCAATTATAAACGAGTCTTTGCAAATAAACCCAGTGATTCTGTCAGGTGCAATTGGGCAAATGTATATAAGTCAGGAGTAGACAATAGTACCGGCGCGGTACATCCAGATTTTCCGATTGACTCCAATGGATATTGCCTATTCCATAGTGAGGATATTGAATGGAAAAGGGAGCAGGACTTTTGGCAGTACTTATTGATTTGCATTGGGATTCTTGGAAAACGAGAGCAGGAAATTTCTATGTATAGCTTTCACATAATTGGAGAGCCAGATGAGGCGCTGATTCAGGTGCATGGAGAGGCTACTGATCAGGACGTCAATAGCATTTCTCTGACCACAGCGCTAGTACCAAACAAACTACGCTTCTTTGAAACGGTTTTTCACGATCAGATTCATATAGAGCGCTGCATATTTCGGAGGGGGATTACATTGCAAGACTGTGCGTTTAAAAAGGGAATTAACGTGTTTGCAAGTTCATTTGGCGCAGAAATGTCCATTAGCAATTCTGTTTTCCGTCGAAATCTTTCCTTTTGGTCCCACTGTGAATTTTTTGGAAGTTTCTCATTGCTTGACTGCATATTTGAAGAAAAGATGGACTTTTGCCAGTCCATATTTAAGACTGGTGCCTCCATTGATGGCAACCAGTTCAAAGGCCAGGAGGAGCCAGTGCTTTTTGAAGCCGTGATGGAGGAGGGCTTTTCGTTTAGAAGCAATCGATCGCAAACTCTGGTTCTATTCTCAAACTGCGTCTTCTTCGGCGACAACTTGTTCTACAACAATATCCTCTCGCAGTTCCACCTGGAGCGTCCTGTCATTCAGGGCAGTGTTGCTTTTGTGGGTACAGAGCAAGATCTTCTATTCAATGCAAATGCCGTGATCGAATTGAATCCCGAATCCTATGGAGAGCAGGGACAAGTAATTTTCGACTATTGCAATCTGCTAAATCTGGGTAGTGAGTTTCTCAGCAATGCGCAGGAACTGGAAACCAATCAGAAAGCCACAATTCTTCCCTCCTGTCGAATTGACCGACTTACTATTGTATACACCTATCCGTATTCTAGAATGAACAGATGGATATTGGGAGAGTTGAGCAATTTAATTGGTCAGTACTTCGAATATTATTTTTCAATCAACTTAAAAATCGACATACAGCGAATTGTTAAACAAGGAATCATAAAGCTCATTTTGAAAACTTCTGAAAAGATTTCGGAGGAAGAGTTGAGACGCAGGTTTGATGAAATGCCAAAGAAGCTAAGCGTCAAAACTGAGCAAGATGACGTCTATCCTAAGTTGATGAAAGCAAAATACGAAGAGCTGATACGACTGGCAGAAAGGATCGGTAAAAGCGAAAGCAGCACTATTGATCCCTACGAACTAATATCGCTGAACGGAGACATCCACTCAAAATCTGCGCCTGCTAGAATATCAGTTTCTCGAAACGAAGAGAGCTCGGAACAAGGCACAGTTTCGCTCACAACTAAGCTAAGAATGCTAATTAAAGAGAGTAAAATCAAACAATGCCTATCGCTGCTTGAGGAGAATTTGCAGGAGATAAAGGAGCCAGAGGACCAAAAACTGGTCATCGCCCAAATGGCTATGTTTGCCAATCTCAATAAGCAGCAAAGTTTTGGGCTGATCGACATTTTTGAATACAGTAGGCAGTTGGCGCAGATCACTTATAATTTGTTGGGGATTGTTGAGGGCTTGGAGGGGTAGTCTACGGGCACTGGAGGGTCCGCTAAGGTAATTTTCATTACTTTGACGAATACTCGCTCGACGGCTATGGACGTAAGGCTGCTGTGTCTGAGAGATAGCAATAACCAAAACAAAAGGGTCGCTCTGATTCTCTGGGGCTTTTTCTTTCGGCAGCCACGAGGCATGTCGCTGGCAAAATAGCCGCGATGGAAGAGGAAATGCAGGTGCCAGACAGGGGACTGAGCGCCCAGGCAGCAGGGCTGCATTAGCAAGACCTGCTGCCTGGTGCAGCGAAGCCACTGTATGGTGCCTGCATTGGAACGGACAGCGCGT
>JAHDEE010000032.1 GCA_020629005.1 Chitinophagales bacterium | reverse complement strand
GAATTCGGTTGCCGTAAGATAAAAGGCCCGAAGGTTTCCATTACTTAGTTGCTCAAAATGTAGCAGTTCACTAGCGATTACGTCAGAGTTAATTCTTCCGGGCTTCTTCGACCATTTCTTTACATTACTGTTTGGCCAGGAGACTGCGAAGCCATGATCGGTGGCTACAGCCACAGAACCATCCTGCAAAGCGACGACGATTTCGCCAACCTGGTCAGTCTGGAATTTGTAAGTCTGTATGTACTCGCCGCAGATGGCTGGGTAGGCCAGAAAGCTGATGAACAAACAGACTAGAAGTGTACTTTTACTGTGCATGTTTTACAATTTAGGATCCGTAGTATTTGTTTGCTTAGGACGATGCTCAAGGGGCCGTACGGAAAACTTTATTAAAATTCCCTAAGTAGTCAGTTTCAGTTTTAGTTTCGGTCCCAAAATAGAGAATCCCGACAACCGCTAACACGGCTGCCGGGAACAATCATAGTTCTCAAATAATACTCAATTTAATTGATTATGATGCGTTCTACCAGACTTTGCTTCTGATGCAGGACTTGCAGTAAGTACATGCCTGGAGCAAGTTGATCCAATTCCAAAGTCGTTTCCCCAATAGCAGGTTGACGGTAGATCAACTGACCGTTTACATCCAACACTCTAAATTCTGCATTTTCCAGATCGCCGTTCACCGTAATATTGATTGGGCCAGTGGATGGATTTGGATACACACTTAGGTCATACAAAAACTGCTCAGCGTCTATGGACGTTTCGTTTTTACCTAAACAATTCCAAAGAACGTTGACCTCCCAATTCTCGATGCCATAAAGTGCAAGGCAATCATATCCAGGAGAAGAGCTGCAATAGAATTGTCCTGAGGAACTATACATCACCTGCGAACCTCCACAGCTTTCTGCAGACTCAATCACAATGTAGGAGTAGATGCCGCTGCTATATTCCAGCACCTGGCTGTTTGCACAGCAATCAAACTCATCCACAAGATCGACGAGCCAGGGATAATCATCGAAGCCAGGTATTGGATCATCATCGACTCTTCGAATACAGATCAGATCTACAGCTATTGCGCCATTGGTGCAGGGCGAACTGAAGTCCGGAATTACATAAGTGAACTCGACCAGTTCGCCATCGATGAATTCAAACTCCTGATCTAGCAAGTATGGATCGAGAATCACTCCATTTTCCAACTGAATCAAAAAATACGATTGGCCCGCACAGGTATCAAAGAATACCTGGCCGGAAGTGTCATACTCACATGAAGGCAAAGGCGGCTGCTCATTGCAACTGTACAGTACCTGGACGAAGGAGAGTCCATAAATACTAAGGCAGTCATAACCGGAACTGCTTTGACAATAGAATTGTCCGGAAGCATTGTATAGCATTCCTTCTCCGCAACCTGCCTGCGGCTCAATGTAGATGTATTCGTAATTACTGTTTCTCCACAAACCAACTTCTCCGGCCTCGCAACAGCTCATGCTCAGCAACATCTGATCCAACCAGGCAAAACCGGTATTTGGACCTGGTCCGGAATCGCAAGGGCCTTCCGTCCAGCTTACTCCGGCACAATCTGCAAAGCAGGCATTGCTATACTCCTCTCCGTCGCTTCCACAAACAGGATTTAAAATCAAATCACAATCACACTCGATTGGTGGCTCTGAATTACAATTCCAAATTTGTGTTCCTGCACCAAAGCCATAGGCAGCCACACAATCGTAGTTTCCGGTTTCTGTGCAATATAGTTGTCCACTTGCATTGTATAGGACGGAAAGCAAGCCGCTATTCGGCGCTGCAGAGAAATACAAGTATTTGTAGCTGCCGCTAGTATATTCAACTACCGATGTATAATTGCTGCAATCAAGAGAACCAAGAGCAGCAGGTGCCCAAGGATAATCCTCAAGACCTTCCGTACCCGGACCTGAGCCACAGGGACCATCGGTGAAAGCCACACCAAAGCAGTTTGCCACACAAGCATTTGGATACTCCACTCCGTCCGTTCCACAAACAGGAACCTCCATAATAGGACAATCGCAGTCTACTGTGCAGGGGCCTTCTGTGTAGGTGACACCTGCACAAGCCGCTTCACAAGCATTGCTGTATTGCACACCATCACTGCCGCAAACTGGGTCATCGACAAATACGCAGTCACAGCCGATTGGACCATCTTCGCAAGACCAAATGACACTGCCACCCACAAAACCATAAGCCGCAATGCAGTCAAAATTGCCTGATTCGGTACAGTAGAGTTGACCAGTAGCATTGTACAAGACAGAGTTAACTCCACTGTTTTCCTGCGCTTCAAAATACAAGTATTGATAGCCACCAAGGCTGAACTCAATCACCTCGGAAAATGATTGACAAGCAGGACCATCCGGTACCTCTGATGCCCAGGGATAGGCTGGAAGGTCTATTCCACTGGCGGGACAATCTACGCCATCAATTACATTTATTGTATATTGAAATGACACCGTAATATCTGGACACTCGGGACAGTTCAGACAGACCGGACCGGCAACATCATAATACCTTGTGACCGTATACGTCGTTGTGACGGTAGGCGCAAACCAGAAGCCGTCAGTATCATTTGCAGATACTACTCCGGTTTCCGGACTAACGGTCACCAATCCAGGACCACCGGTGGAGAAACAAGGAGTTGGAGGAGTAGGCCCATATGGTGGACTCAGCACTTGAACCGGAACTCCAGGACAGGTAACTGGATCAGTTGGCAGTGGCACACATTCAGATTCAGGTTTAACAACAACTGTGTATTCTTTGCTAATCGACCAACTGGGGCAATTTACTCCATCAGGGCCTTGCGGTCCGGCAGGAAAGGTCCTTACCACCACATAGGTAGTAGTTACTTCAGGCGAAACGTTGACCTGATTGCTGAGAATCGCCTCGACCCCGATATTGGGCGTAATAGAGAGCGAACTTGCTGGCAATGGACAGTCAAAATTATCAGGAGGGCCAAGCAACATTGGCTCTGGCAATTCGGCCGTTTCTCCAGGACAAATACTAACCTGCTCATCAGAGATAGTACATTCGCCCGAAGTGAAGGAATTTTCCCCTGCGCAGTTAGCAAGACAAGCATTAGCATACTGTATGCCATCCGGTGTGCAAACCGGAGCATAACCGTTATCGCAGCCACAGTTCAGTTGTTCAACTCCCCATAGTACAGCGGTGATCTTCTGGTCCATCGAACCGGAAATTAGCAATTGGCCATCATGACTCTCCGCCATATTGAAGGCATCAAAATTGTGCATAGCTGTTAAGTCCCACTGATCAATTGCAAAACCATTAGTTTCTAGTTCCACCAGTATGTACTGCTCCTGTAATGCACCTACATCCGAGCCAGCTGGTATCCAGGTCGCACTAAATATTGCTATCAAATAGCGTCTGCCATTAGAAAGCTGGATGGCGTCTATTACTCTGCCACCTGTTGAGGCATTAATAGCTCCAGGAGGTAGCGGCGCTCCAGGCAGCAAGGGTAATGAAGATACTACAGGAGCGCCAAGCCCAGTTACGTTATAGTTTCTCACCAGCGCTCCACCGGTTACTGACTCACCATCGTGTAGCCAGACCTCTCCGTTTTCCAAAATAAGTGGTATGGCTGCACCTTCCAATTGAGTGAAGGTTGAATTTTCCAATACCGTTCCGTCGGAACTAACGCGCAATCGAACATAATCAAAGAGTCCATTACTTGAATCAACTCCGGTATTAGCAATCACCGTTATCTCACCAGCATCGTTCACAAATATTGGATCATCCGAAGATGATTTATTGATAGGATCAATTGGAATTGACCAAAGAATATCCAGATCAGCATTAAATTTGACCAGTTGATCCTGGTCGAATTCCAGCCCTACAAAGTTCCCATCAGGCAAAGCCTTGACTTCCCAACTTGGATAGAGTCGAAAGTCCGCTTTATAGTTAGACGTATATGTCCCAGTATTGGCATCAAAATGGAATAGAAATACACCATGCTCACCGTCCACCCAGGTCTTTACGATGGCTTGTAAATCACCACTCTCATCGGTACCCAAATAGGCAATAGTGCCTACCCCACCATTAATACTCAGCTCAGCAGGAGAAACCGTCCAGGACAGTGCAGGATTTTCATTGGCAGCGATGATGGTATAATCATCTGCAATCGCCACTGAACCATTTGGCATAGCCACGACATGGTGCCCCGTGCCATTCGCCTCATTCCCATAAACCTGCAGTAAATCATCGGCTATGGAAACTGCCGGATTCAGAAGAATCAGGCCAATACATAGCACATAAAAATAAATTTGCTTCATCCTTTCTTTTTGCGATTAATAGAATTAGTAGTGTTCCAGGAAAAGAATACAGCCCTGGCAAACGTTCTTCCTTGCACTAAATTGCCGCCTCTTTGTATTAGCGCAGCTGAAGCAGCGAAGGCTCTTGACTGCTCACGCGATATTCCTGAAACTCTAAGACGAATACCAGCAGCCGCCAAAGAAAGCTTTTTCCGATTTTTTTTGGCTTTAATAATCTGCCATTCTACCTTTCGTGTTATCCCATAAACAGCTACCTGATGGACCCCAGCAGCTTTACTTATCCCACCAAACCGTTATTACCCGCAGCCGCCAGACCGGGAATTGGCAAAACCTTGTATAGTTTATTATTATTCGTAGGTGCATTCTATCTAATATTTGACTCCGACTTGATTTACATCTTTCTGATAGTGCTGATCCTACTCATCCACGAGCTTGGACACTATATTGCTATGCGCATGTACAATTATCAGGATGTCCGAATGTTCTTTGTCCCCTTGCTGGGTGCCCTGGTCACCGGAGAGAAAGACAAGATCTCGCAAAAGCAAAGGAGCATTATCTTGCTTGCCGGTCCTGTGCCAGGAATTATCATAGGAACCATATTGTACCTCTGGCTTGATGGCGATCGCAGTCTGTTTGGAGGTTATGGCATCATGGCTGCCAACATCTTTATCTTACTCAACATCTTCAACCTGCTTCCAGTTACCCCTTTGGATGGCGGGCACCTATTGGAAACACTTTTCTTTGGTCGGCACCAGGGATTGCAACTTGTGTTTATGGGACTTTCTGCCATTCTATTGGCCGGCATCGCGATCTTGACTCAATCCTACTTTCTCTTGATCATCCCATTTTTCCTTGTGCTCCGCTTGCAGCATGTTCGAAGCACTGGCGAGAAACAGAAGATTATGGAAGATCGGGGAATAGACTATAGAAAATCATTCGATGAGTTGAGTGACGAATCGTATTGGAAAATTAGGGAAATGGTGATTGAAAAGGGGGCACCGTACCAACAAATGGATCCTCGTGACTACCAGATACATGCGATGGAAGGTCGCTTGCAAGAAGAGATAAAAGGATTACTGCTCAATCCTCCTATTCCGGATCTGTCCTTACCTGGAAAACTGCTGATGATCCTGATTTGGCTTGCGGCATTCTTTGTGCCGCCTTTGTTGGTTTTTGGGTTTTAGGTGGTTTTTTGGGGTTGTTGGTTGTTGGTTTTTGGTTGTTTGGTCGTTGGTTGTTGGTTTTTGGTTGGCGCGGTGGGTGGTGGTGCAAAATAGCCCCGGACGACAGACTGAGTAAAAACTATTTTGCCTGCCTGAAAAAGGACTTTGCTCACAGTAATGCAGTAGCCAATGACGGTCCTTGAGCGTAGCCGAAAGGTCCGTTATTGGCGGACTACGGAGCTGGTAATGAAGTCCTTGTGCAACGAAAATATTGTTCTTCGTAGTCCGTCTTCAACGAACGCTTCGACTACACTCAGCGACCGTTGAAGACTCCAAATTGGGTTTTTACACAGGCTGGCGCGGCGGTAGGGAGTCTCAAAATAGCCCCGGGCGAAACGGTATGAAGTGCCATGCCAGCGTGGTGACTGGCAGCCAATGGTGGCTCCGACCTTAGGAGGAGACAGCAGTGGCTGATCAGGAACAGCTGGAAGGGTACTGAATAATAGTGTAGCACGGGTACACCGTTAGCGCGATGGGATTCGTTTCGCTCCAAAAAATAAAAGATCAGGTATTGCAAAGTGGATAAAAAGTGTAGCAGGTCTGCGAGTTAAAACGACTCGATCGGGGCCATTGTTTAGGGATGAATGCCTTAATGTTTCGTATTGTACAATATGTGTACATAGCTCTAATTCGACGAATCTATGTCGCGAATTAGGCTTACTTTTGGATCATGAATAAAGGCAGAAGAAAGACGATCATTTCTTTGATTTTGACCTTCGTGATTCTGGCACTTGGAGGTATGGCTTATCTGAAGACTTCTTCCAAAAAGCAGTCGACGGTGGATGCAAAGAAAGGGGGCAAGACGATGCTTCGAACTGTGGAAACCCAGGTGCTTAAAGCGGGTGAGGTACTGAACGAGATCGAGCTTGATGGACGATTGTCAGCCTATGAGAAAATAGATTTGTTTGCCGAGGTACAGGGTCAACTGCAGGATACTTCAAAACCCTTTAAGGAAGGGACCTACTTTAGTGAGGGGGATTTGCTCTTTGATATTGATGGAGAAAATGCCAGACTGAATTTGCTGGCTCAACGCAGCAATCTCTTTACCATCATTGCGCAAAGCATGCCTGATTTGAAGTTTGATCATCCTGCAGCTTTCGATAAATGGAAGCGCTATTTGGACGAGTTTGATGAGAAACGCAATCTTAGGCCGCTACCGGAGGTGAGTTCGGATACGGAAAAGTATTTTATTGCGGGAAAAAACATATTTAACCTCTACTATTCCATAAAGAGTATGGAAAACCAGCAGGGTAAATATCAGATCTATGCCCCTTTTAGTGGTGTAGTAACCAGAGCAAATACCTATAGAGGCCAGCTGGTAAGTCCGGGAGCAAACCTGGGCACAATGATGAATACGAGCCGCTACGAGCTTAGTGCTCCTATTGCCATGTCGGATATAGCAGCTATAAAAGTGGGGCAAAGCGTGGAGCTAAAGTCTGCTGAGCTGGGAAAATCATATACCGGAAAAGTTAGTCGGATCAGTCGGGTAATTGATCCAACGACCCAAAATCTGCCTGTCTATATATCAGTTAGCGGCCGAGAGCTGCGTGATGGCATGTACCTCAAGGGCCGGCTGGCGGCTGAACGATTACAAGAAATTATTGTGATTCCCAAGGATCAATTGATAGACCAAAAGTATGTATATGTTGTAGAGGATTCTGTGATCGTTAAACAGCAGGTATCCTTGATAAAGAAAGATGCCAACAACGCTTATCTGGAAAAATTTGAAACTGAATTGGCAGTAATTACCAGCCCGCTTAGTGGGCTGTACGAGGGTCAAAAAGTTGCAGCACGGCTAGTAAATGAGGAGCTATGAGAGGCATTATCACCTACTTTATCAAAAATGAGATTGCGGGCAATATCTTGATGATCTTCCTGCTAATTGTGGGGCTAATCGGCGCCCGGCAGATGAAGAGTACCTTCTTTCCGGAAACTCCAAGTCGAATCATCAGTGTGCAGGCTATCTACCCTGGCTCCTCTCCTGCTGAGATAGAGGAAGGAGTGATTTCCAAGATCGAGGAAAACCTTAAGGGCGTAACCGGAATAGAGCGCACCAGCTCGGTTTCAAGCGAGAATGCGGGCAGTGTAACCGTTGAGGTATTGAAAGGATATGATACGGATGTGGTGTTGCAGGATGTTAAGAATGCAGTCGAATCAGTGAGTTCTTTTCCGGTCGGCATGGAACCACTGCGAGTATACAAGCGTGAGAGTCTTGGTAATGTAATTAGCTTCTCGATCGACGGAGATGTTGATTTACGGATTTTGAAGCGCTATGCCCGATTGGCAGAAAAGGAATTGCTCGCTATTGAGGGAATTTCCAAAGTAAGTTTGTCGGGATTTCCCGAGGAGGAAATTGAAATTAGTTTTCGGGAAGCCGATTTGAGAAGGTATAATATGACCTTTGATCAGGCGGTGGCTGCCCTTGCTGGCGCTAATCTTGAGTTGACTGGAGGTACGATAAAAACTGAAAAAGAGGAGTTGCTAATCCGAGCCTCCAACAAGGAATACTATGCAAGCGACATGGAAGATATCGTGCTGCGCTCCAATGAGCAAGGTGGGCTTCTACATGTTTCGGATGTGGCGAATGTAAGTGACAAATGGGAAGATTCACCGGAGCGCTCCTACTTCAACAATCGGGCTTCCGTAACCATAAGTGTGCAAAACACGATCGAGGAGGACTTACTCGGAATACAGGAAAGTGTGATGGCTTTTATTGATGACTTTAATGCCAAAAATACGGATGTGCAGGCAAACGTAGTGCAGGATTGGAGTGTCAGCCTGATTAGCAGAATCAATCTCTTGAAAAACAATGGCATCATCGGATTCATCATTGTACTGATTTTGCTGGCCATGTTTCTGCATTATCGTCTGGCTTTCTGGGTGGCACTGGCCATTCCGGTCTCATTCGCTGGTATGTTCCTTTGCGTTTCTCTGCTGGGTGTTACGATCAATGTCATCTCCTTGTTTGGAATGATCATCGTGATCGGGATATTGGTGGATGATGGCATTGTGATTGCGGAAAATATTTACCAGCACTATGAAAAGGGAGAAGATGCCACCACGGCCGCCATTAATGGAACGATGGAGGTATTGCCGGCGGTTTTTTCGGCAATTGTGACAACCGTTGTGGCCTTTAGCTCCTTCTTCTTCATTGATGGAAGGCTTGGGGATATCTTTAAGGAAATGGCGATTGTGGTCATTTTCTCACTAATTTTCTCGCTAGTGGAAGGTGCTTTGATATTGCCGGCGCACATTGCGCATTCCAAGGCGCTAAAGCGAGGGACTGAACCAGGTGTCGTCAGTCGATTTCTGGACTCAGTGATGAACTTTTTGAGGAACAAACTCTACGATCCGATTCTGCGCTTTGCTGTAAATTTCAGCTTACCGATTGTGGCCATCTGTGTTGCGGGCTTGCTAATGGTGGTTGGAGCTATGCAAGGAGGACTAATCAAGGGCACTTTCTTTCCTGTATTGCCTAGAGATAGCTTCACGGTAGGTCTACGTTTGCCGGCAGGTATGAGAGAGAGTCAAACACTCAAAATTCTGGATGAAATAGAACGAAAGGCCGAGATCGTCAATCAGGAGTTTAGCGAAAAATATTATGATGGCTCCAAGGGGCCAATCAATAAGATTGAAAAGAAAATTGGTCCTGGCACATACCAGGGAAGCCTGCAGGTATCACTCGTGGCTGCGGAGGAGATGGGACAGGTAACTGCACGCATGGTTTCCGGAAGGGTACGGGAGCTGGTAGGACCGATTCCTCAGGCTGAGTTGCTCACCTACGGCTCGGCAAATATCTTTGGAATGCCGGTTTCGGTTTCTCTGCTGAGTAAGGATCCTTCAGAGCTGAAACTGGCCATCAAGGAGCTAAAAGACAGACTCTCCGAGATTTCCGGTTTGGCCGATATAGTCGACAATAACCTGGTCGGACTAAAAGAGGTCTCACTTGAACTCAAACCGAAGGCACACAATCTTGGTTTCACTTTGCGAGATATTATCAGCAATGTGCGTAAGGGCTTCTTCGGAGCAGAAGTGCAGCGACTACAACGCGGACAGGACGAGGTGCGCGTATGGGTGCGTTATGAACTTGAAGACCGGAGCAATTTGTCTGACCTGGCGGAAATGCGTATTCGTAGCGCCTCCGGATTGGCAGTTCCCTTGGGAGAATTAGTAAACTTCAAGACAGAACGCGGAGTAGTAAATATCAACCATATAGATGGTCAGCGAGAAGTGCGTGTAGAGGCTGACATTTCGGATGATAAAGCATCGGTCAGTGATATTAATGCGGATATTTCCAACACCATCATCCCGGAGATATTGGCCAAATATCCCTCTGTGGCGATCGGCTATGAAGGACAGCAAAGAGAAACAGCAAAAACGCAAGCCAGCATGAGTCTGGTGATGCCGATGATCTTTATGATCATGTTTTTCATCATTGTGCTAACCTTTAAATCCATCAGTCAGGCACTGATCGTCTTTGCTTTGATTCCATTCGGTTTTATCGGTGTAGGCTTTGGGCATTATTGGGTAGATTTGCCCATCAGTCTTTTCTCCATACTCGGGGTCATTGCACTCATTGGCATACTGGTCAATGATGCATTGGTGTTTATTACAACTTTTAACGAACGTATAGCCGAAGGAAAAGCATTTGAAGAAGCAGTGATGATGGCCGGCCGTTCGAGATTCAGGCCCATCTTGCTGACTTCGCTGACTACTGTTGCGGGATTGTATCCGCTAATTCTCGAAAAGAGCTTCCAGGCGAAATTTTTGATACCGATGGCGGTTTCTGTTGCCTACGGGCTTATGGTGGCCACCTTCATTTTGCTGGTACTAATACCGGCATTGTTGGTGCTGGTCAATAAGATCAAACGCAACGCGCTTTCCTTTTGGGAAGGCGAAAGAATTGCCGCGGAAAAAGTAGAACCAGCCAATCCGGCCAAGGTCGGCAGTATGCCCGTCTATCTGGTTGCAGCGGTTCTTTGTCTTGTTGCTTTCTTCGCTTATGCATTTGTAGCTTATAAATTCTCCGACATTTTGGTCTAGACATTAAGCATCATGGATATCAAACTAATTTGTGCTTTGCTTCTTTTTGGAATTACTGCTCTGGCCAATGCCCAGGAGCAAATGACATTGGAAACTGCGATCGCCAAAGCACTGGAAAACAACTTTCAAATCAAGATCGATGAGACGAATATTGAGATCGCGGAGAACAACAATACCTGGGGACGTGCTGGCAGCTATCCAACGGTGGATCTGACGGGCAACTTTTCAAATACGTTGATCAATGATAACAATCCTGCCAGTTTCCTCAATGGGACTTATCAGATCTCCAGTCTCAGCCCAGCTGTAAATGCGCAGTGGCTGCTGTACGGTGGCGGCCGGGTACGCATCGCGAAGGAACAGCTCAATTTAGCGGTAGAACAGCAGCGCCAACTGCAATCCATCAATAGTCAAAATGTCATCCGCGATGTGATCAAGGCTTATTATGATGTCTTGCTACAGCAAGAACGGCTAATTGTGCTCGAAGAACAGCTTAAATTGAGTCGCGATCGAATGGAATACGAAAAAGTGAAGCGAGAATTCGGTGGCAGCAATGCCTTTAGCATCATTCAATTTGAACAAGCTATTGCCGTAGATTCTACCAATCTGGTTTCGCAAAATCAACTCATCGAGATCAACAAACGTAATTTGCTCAATTTGCTAAACGAGGATACCAACACGGAATTCACCTATCCTGAACGGCTGAAAGTAACTCTGGAAGAAATTGATCGGGAAAAGATGCGGGAACTGCTAAAAACGCAAAACTACAGCTTGCAAAGTCTGGAAACCGCCGCCCGCCTTAGCCAAATCAATACCAGGCTGGAAGATACTGCCCGCAAACCCAGTGTGAGCCTGAACGGCAATTTGGGATTTGCCGAAAACTACTTCAAGTTTTTCGAAGATAATCCTGCCACTGGAGATCCTTTTGAAGGACAATTGAGTAATCGTACCAACCTGTTGATCGGTGCATCTGCTAGTTGGAGAATATTTGATGGAGGAGTGAATAAGGCCAACGTGCAAAATGCCAAAATCCGGGAGCGCAACAGTCAATTGGATCTTGAAGAAAGCCAAATGCAGCTTAGCAACCAATTAGACATCCTGCTTGTCAACTACGAAAATCTAAAACAGATTCTAAAACTCAACCAGGATCAGATTCAGATTGCGGAAAGAAATCTTGAAATGGCAGAGGAGCGGCTAAAGTCAGCACAGATAACGTCATTGGATTACCGAAATCTGCAAAACCAGCTATTGACTGCTCAATATGCCCAAACATCTGCCATCTACAACTTGCTCATCAGCAAAACAGATATAGACTGGCTTGTCGGCGAGTTCCTCTAAAGAATCGCTATTCTTAAGACGCCTAACAAATGCCAATTTCCCATGCTGGGCGACAAAATAATCCAATTTAGCGGCTAAAAAACAATATGCATGTAACAACCTACAGGCGTAAATACTTTTGGTTATCTTGGTATTGATTTTAGCAACCCGCAAAACAAATAACCAATGACTCATCAATCTAAAGAGTTCAAGTCCAGTAGGATAACTAGTGATTCCAGGGATCCGCTCAAGGTGCAATTCCTGGCAGAATACCGTATCAAAATTGAACAACTTAGTGAGAAAAGAGCCAACCTTAATAGAATAAGTACTACAAAGGCGGAAAGCACAGACCAAACCGCGCTTCTTCAGCGAAAGATCGAACAATTGGAAACGACTTTGGCACAGTACGAACAATTAATACTCAAATCCTGGTAGAAGGCAAAAGTCTTCTATAACGAAAGCCAATTTCCGCAAGAATCATTTTCAATTTATTGCTGTCTCAGTGAACGATATTAAGTACTATTTTTGTAGTACTTAGGGATAGGGTATCAATAACTGTCCGATTTTGACGCCGCTGGAAATGATTTTGACGAGGCATTTTTTGACAGCATCCTTGTTGGTTGGTGGAGAAAAATAACGATGGATAAATCATTTCTAGCAAGTCAAAATGGACATTTATTGATTCTCTGTCCCTTAAGGTATAGAATTGTACCCAATTGATCATGATGAAGAAGAAATCTTTCAAGCGTTTCGGGAAAAAACTAGTAAACAACATCCGGAAAACCGGCAACACCCTTTCCAATCTCGCTGGAGAGGGAAAAGACAATCTCTACAAAAGCCAGGAATTCCTCAAAAACTCTATTCCCGTAATCCAGGAAATACTTTTCACCCGCTTTCCCGAGCAAGTGAAAAATATCCTCGGAAATTCGCTCGAAGATGAGTCAAAATTACGTCCACTGTTTGGAATGGTGTACACCGTATTCTTCCTCAGGTTCACACCTGGCCCCTTAAAGATCCTTCCTTTTATTATCAGGGAAGAAACCTTTATCAACTTCTGCCTCAAAAGCAAAGATCTCATTTTCAGTAAGACGTTCAGGAAGGAAGGCGAGATCCGGATCATGAAAAATCCGGACTATCAACCTATAGGCAAAAAGCCCAAGGCAAAAGAGAATGTATTTACCGAAGCCGAAACGCTTTGCCTAAGCACTGAGAAATTGCTCAATCGCTACAGCAGCAAATATGCTGACGACCGTTTCCAGGAAGAGCTGTTGTCCGCTTATACCTGCGATGCCCGCTATGAGATTATCGATGATTACCTCATGCTGGTTATCAAAAGATTCGGCTTGCACTTCAGAGCCAGCCACAATGTAGAAGTGGGGCAAAAGCTCATCTACGACCGGAAATCGATTGTTGGACTTACCGACCGACGCGATATACACCCGGAATTTGATGAAAAACTGGTTATCAAGGTCTCGGCTAGCCCGCAAAAGATTTTACCAGAACTGCTGCTCTTCCCAAAGCCGGGACAGAGTGAAGGGGTGGAACAACTTAATCACAAGCTCGGCTAGAATTCTGAGCCCGCTTCCGCTACTTGAGATGCAGCTGAAAAAACTTTATGCCCTCTGTAGGATTGTCATTGTATCGGCCGATCTCCTTGAAACCTAGCATCTTGTAGATGGCCACAGCACGTTTCATCCATGGATGTGTATCCAATACGATCCGTTTATATCCCAAATTAGATGCTTCTTTACAGATACGGCGGGCAAGGGTCTGCCCTATCCCATTGCCCTCAAATTGAAGAGGCACAAATAAGCGTTTCATTTCGCACACATCTTCAGACAGACGCTGAAGAGCAACACAACCCATAGGGCCACTAGGCGAATACGCCACTAACAAACAGCCGTGAGGAGGTCCATATTTTCCCGGCAAGGTCGCAACCTCATGCTCAAAAGTTCCCAATGCTGAGTCGTATTGTCTCAGTTCGGCATATTGGACTAAGAGCGATTGCACCATATCAAGCTCCTCTTTCGAAACTGCTTTAACTATTCGAAAGGTAGAAATCACGAAGGATAGATTTATTGTATGCAAGTATACAGGTCTCATCGAGAAAATCCATATAACTTCGGCGCTTTCTTGGGTATATATAGTTTGATTGCGCGAATGGCATAACAATATATATGCGATTTGATCTTTCTTTGTTAGACTGACCTACTGCAAGCCTTGTTTTACAAAGGAATAAAAATTGTATCATCTTTACATATGTTAAGACAGAAAGGCAAACAGAGCAAATTGTCACATGAAAAAATACTCTAAAAAGTCACAAAAAAGACATATTGCATTGTTGGTTATGATTAGGAGCGAAACCTAAAATCACGAAGATACTACAGGCCCGTGCTCTGTTCCAATGTAGCTACTATCTGCCTGCTCATAGTCTGGCCATGCGGTCTCTCCTAAAGTCGAGCCCCCATGGCCAGCTATTCGCCACGGCAGCTAGCAGCTACATTTCCTCGACGCCCGGGGCTATTTCGCACTGCCTCTCCATCGCGCATTTATTTTTCCTTCTCCTGAAACAGTGCAATCGAATATCGGCCAGAGTTTCTTTATCAGAGCATGGCAAAACCCGTACATTTGGGCTATGATCAGATTGATTTGCACACTACTGCTTTTATGCCATTTATCCGGATTATTCGGCCAAAAATATGAAGCGACGATCCTCAGAGATGAATGGGGCGTACCTCACATTCATGGAAAAACCGATGCAGATGCTGCCTTCGGCCTGGCCTGGGCGCACTGTGAAGATGATTTTGTGACCGTACAACATGCCATCCTGGGAACAAGGCTTCGACTGCCTGAAGTAATCGGAATGGAAGGGGCCATCCTCGCGGCAGGTGCATTTATGATGAACGCCGATCCCATTGTTGAAAAGTATTACGAATCAGATTTGTCGCCCGAGTTTCGAGCCTTACTTACGGCATCTGTTTCTGCAATAAATCAATACGGAAGAGAGCACCCCGAAGAAGTACTGATGAAAGACCTTTTTCCAGTCAATGAAAAGGACATCATCAAAGGCTATATACTTGCTCAGGGCATGCTTTCGAATGCCTTTTTCGAGATAGCTCGCATCTTCACAGGCAAAATCAAACCGGTTTCCGAAGAGCAACCCTTCTCTGCTGGCTCCAATGGCTTTGCTTTCGCTCCACAAAAGATGCAGAGTGGTGAGTCTTTGCTTATCTCCAACACACACCAACCGCTAGACGGAATGCTGAGCTGGTACGAGGCTCATGTTGTCAGTGATGAAGGATGGAATATGCTTGGCGGCACTTTCTCCATAGGCGTCACACTTTTCCTTGGCGCAAATGAAAACCTGGCCTGGACACATACCACCAACTATCCCGATTTTGCCGATGTATTTCAACTGGATATGCACCCAAAAAAGAAGCATCAGTATCAGCTAGATGGTGAATGGCTGGAGTTGGAAGAAAGAAAAATGAAAATCAAAGTGAAGCTTGGACCGATCAAGTTTCCTTTCAGGAAGAAGTTCTATTGGAGTAAATTTGGAACCACCATCAAAAAGAAAGGCCACTACTATGCTGTTCGATTTCCAGCCAGACACGGAATCAAGGCTGCAGAACAATGGTGGAGAATGAATAAAGCAAGCAACCTCGAGGAATTTAAGGATGCCTTAAACATGCAAGGCTTGAGTTGTCAAAACATCATCTACGCGGACAAAAGTGGCAATATTTCCTTTTGGTCAAATGGTCTGTTTCCCTATCGAAAGCAAGGCATTGATTGGCACAAACCTCAGTTAGCTAATACATCCGACCTGCTTTGGGCTCAGCGAGAATACCATCCGATCACAGAGCTGCCACAAATTCACAATCCAAATTCCGGATACCTCTTCAATTGCAATAACCCACCATTCCTGGCTACTGAAGAATCTGAAAACCTAAAGCCAGAAAACTTCAACCCGACATTCGGATTTAGAAACAAACCCACCAACAGAGCTCTGCGCTTTCGCGAATTAATGCAATCCCAAGCAGAAAAACTCAGCTATGAGGAGGTGAAGAAAATGAAGTATGATCTCAACTACTTTTCCGAGTCCTATTACACCTGGAACATTGAGAATTTTGATGAACTCTTCGAACTGAATCCAGACAAACATCCCAAAATCGCTGATGCCATTGGAATCTTACAAGCATGGGATGGCAACACGCACCATAGCAGTACTCAGGCCACGATCGCAGCAGTGAGTGTGTATTTTATCCTAAAATACCATATGGATCAGATTAGCATCGACAAACCCACCAGTATCCCAAGGGAAGTATTTGTTGATGGAATCAAGCAAGCAAAAAAATTTCTGCTCAAACATCATGGAAGCCTGGAGGTACCTTTGGGCCAAGTCCAACGCCACATTAAGGGCGATGAATCCCTACCAATATCGGGAATGCCAGAAGTGCTGGCACCTGTATTTCTCGGCAAGCCGAAAAAAGGCGTATTTCGAAATGAAATGGGAGAAAGCTATATCCTCTTTGCCAGTTATACCGAGGAAGGGCTGAAACTTGAAACCGCCCACCCCTTCGGAGCAAGCAATCGCGATAACAGCCCACACTATACTGACCAAATGTCCCTATTTGCCCAGCAGGAACTCAAGCCAATGACACTGGACTGGGACAAGATCAAGAAAGTAGATGAGTACGTTATAAAATCCCGCTGATTCTCCAAACGTCCCAGATGTTCATAAACCAAGGGCTGTACTTGCCTCTTCGAAGCTGTTCTTCCTCGCGCTTCCAAAAGTGCAAATTCTTGACAGTGTACAAGTAGCCAAACTTGTATGCTGTATGATCTCTTCTCCAGCCGTCGAGCCAGTGCTGATCATATCGGTACAATGCTCGTCTGCCATCAACCAATTCCTGCGCTGTAGAACGAGCCGAAGCCGCCTCCTCTAACAAGGAGTCCAGGTTGCTTGAAGGGTCGAGATTCAACTTCCTGCTTCTCTTGTCCAGAGTCCCCAGCATGACCGCAGCTCTATGTGCCGCCCTTAGTCCAGTTATCTCCAAGCCATCTACCAACTCGCTCAAGATCTTAGATCTGGAGACATCCGCTGCCAAAACTTCAACATTGCGAAGCAATGAAATCTGCTCCTGGTTTCGTGCAGCAAAGGATCGCAGCTTAGCGGCTTCACCAGAATAAAATTCAATCTGTTCCTCCTCAGCTTTTATTGTTAACCATTTAGGCGTATGATCCGGTCTCGGGTGAAACTGCATGTTTAGTGCCCCTGGCAGTTCATCAGTTATGGTCACCCCCGCCATATATTGTATGAGTTCCTGATCCTTGATAAAATCCTCCTGTAAATCGCATAATGACTGAAACGAAGCTTTTAAATCCGGCTCAGGAAAGAGGTCATCAAAGTACTGAGCTGGGTATCGATTTTCCGGCTCATTCCCATACGTAAAGGACCAACTCCAACGGGCGATGGACCAGTCGACCAACCAATATCCCCACTCCCATCCACTGCTGAACGTTACATGCCCTGGCACATTCAGTTGCGAAACATACTCGATATCTTCGAGGCGTTCACTAAGGTATGGGAGAAGCAACATAGGTACATTGACATCAAAGGTCACCCAATAGGCTGATTCCGGAAAATACCAGGCCTCCCGCTTGTCCTTTTCTCTGAGCAAGAGGTCATTCATACCAGAAAGATTCTCATTGCCATAGACTGGTGCCCTTTTATCCTTAAGACCATAAAACATAACGGTGTGAATCAACATAATTCGATCCCGATCCTCAGCCAACTTCTGCGCATCCTTATGCGCCTTGTCTTCATCAGCAATTATATCGTCGTTGATAGCTTTCACTACATGCTTTCGTCCCAATAATTTTGCAGCATACTTTTCCTGGAGTAAGAAGAGTAAGCGTGACTGGAGGCGATACTTTTTCTTTGCATTTCCTTTGTGATATTCGGTCGTAGAAAACTCAACATTCAAAAAATCCCAATCGGCGGAAAACAGCTTTTCAAGATTGCGCTCCATCTGAGCACGTTTCGACCTAAAGGAATTGGGCTTGTTGCGATAAAGCATATAAGCCTTTTGCTGAATCATGTGTAGGGACAAATCAAGTCCAATGAGAATGCCCCTTTCATGAGCATAGTCAACCATTTCTTTCGCATAGGGAAGCCATGGTTTTAAGTCGACAGACTCCAGGAGATTAAATTCAAAAAAGTTCTGTTGATTTCGCGCTAACCAATCGATGTACTCCCGAATAATTTCTCGTCCTCCTTCAAAATCCTGATCCAAGAGAGGTTCGGTCATTTCTATCGGATGCATCGTATGTACATGAAATCCTCGCTTATCAAACTCAGCTTCCGCCTTCATCTCAAAACCATCTTTTAGAGGCCATTCGTGCATCGTGGGTATCAAGGTCTCTCTGACATGGTAAAATTTGAAGCCCAATTGTTCCTGCAGCAGACCGTACAAAGCATTAGATAATCCATGTGGCGAATCTGTATTCAGTTCCAATCTGTATCGACGGTCTTCCCTAACTCCTGTCCAGGTATACTTACTGCCCAATGCCGGCACCTTGTCTGTTCCGGTATAGGCAGCAAAGAGTTCCTTCTCTTCTCTTGGTTCAAAGGAGAGGGCGAGGTCGATCAACACCTGGGCAGATTTTGCCTTCGAATTGGCGCTAACTTTGCACTCGCAGGCTTGCTGTAATAGGTTTACGGCATCATCGATTGCAAGCTTGCTTACACTACTGGCCTGTACCTGCTCCGAAACGAGAATCGCAATACTATCAATTGCCAATGCTTGTAGAGGCAGCAGCAACATCACAAACAGCAGAAGTACACGATAATTCATAACTTTGTTTTTTTTGCACCGTAAAGCTAATAATTGTGTCCAAAAGCAATCTTTCCCGGCATGTTCTTCTACTAGCTTGCCTTGGTGCCATTCTAGGAATAATTTCCGATTGCCTCTTGCTTTGGTCGCCGACTTCCTTATTCGACATAAAGCAGCTGGACTACCTCGGTGAGATGTCAGCTGAGAATATGAAGATTGGCAACTACCTTGGAGTAAGCGCCATCCCTTTGGAGTTTCTGGCAATATTTGCTTTTGTGAAACCGGGGAAGCAGTTTGGAAGAGGGCAATTGTTGCTAGTTGTGATTGCGCTCTACATGTTGGTCTTTGGCCTCTTGTTTCATGCACATTTGCTTGTTCAGCATGAGTTTACTGCTAGTGATACTATACTACCTATGACCCTCCAGGCAATGGAGTTCTATAAGGCAATTGTTGGTGTGGCTTTTACGGCCGCTGGCCTTCTTATTGTCATAGGCATTTACAAGCAATGGGTCAAATTGCCAAAGTGGGCAATACTGCTCAGCCCTATTTGCACCTACTTACTATGGTTGATCCTGGACATAATTTATCCTCCTGTAGGAAATGTGCTATTACTTGCCGGTCTCAATCTCTCCTTTTTGATCTTCTTTTCACTCTGCCTTTTGTTTCCCAATTCGTACGACTAAAACGTACGCTCACTATCGAATCTTTTTAAACATGACGGCCTCATCTCCTGCGGCAGAGATATTCTTCCCAGGCCAAATGATGGATCCAACAAAGCTATCAGGGGTAACCTTACCTGGTAAGACCATAAGCAGGAGGTCAATTGCAACCTTAGCTTCTCCTTCTATTCCTTTGGAAAAGCGAGAGTGGGGTCGATGGTAAGAGTCTTTCTTCATGTTCCAGAAATTTGCCCAATACTCCAATGCAATTTCAAAATGATCCGCTTTTTTGTACTGTGCAGATAACTCTGTAGCCACAATCCAGTGATCACGATCCAAAGCAATTTCAAAGCCCTGAATCGCAGCTTGATTGTACCCTTTTCGAGTTTGCAAAAACAAGGCGTTCCTGACACGTTTGTCTTCATCAAACCAGTCAAATCTATGTGAGGGATAAATCGCCTCAAGTGGAGTATCAGCATCCAGCTCAAGCAACAGGAAGAAAAGGTCCAGCTGATAATGCACTTCCTGATTGAAGATTTCACATTCCGGAGTAGTGCAATTGACCAGCAAGGAAACATCAACGCTTAACTCCCAACGATTTGAATCAGCACTCAGGTGCTGATCAGCAATGCGAACCGTAAGATCATGAAGCTTGTCAGCCTTACCAACCGATAAAAGGTCAAAACCATTGAGAACGGCTTTGTAAATCTTATTGTCCTCACCGGTAAGGGGAAAAGAAACCATCAACCTTTTGTTGATTCGCTCATGCTCCTCTCCTATCAGCACAATCCGCTTTTTTACTTCTTGCGTTTTTAGCTCAGCTTCAAGTGTTGAATAGAAAGTTTCGAATCGGCAACTATCTCTACCGAGCCCGGTTGCACCTGTAGTGTACACCTCCTGCCCCTGCACATAGCTACCAAGTCGATTGACACGGTGATTGTAGGTCCAGTCGATGCTGAATCCATTCCAGATCAAACATTCCTGGCCCTCAACATCCTGGACAAAGAACACAAGAAGTACAAGTATTGGTAGCACTCTGAGCATTGAAGCAGTTTGATTGTGTGCCGAAAGATAAGCTAATGCAAGCACATGATTTGCTACCAGCCGAACTAAATACCCAAAGAGTCATTTTGCAGAAAATTCAAAATTTATGGGGCTAGGTTGTGTAACTCTAAAAATTATTCTAGTTTTACGGCGATGAATCAAGTAATCAACATAGTCATTTCTGTCGTCGTCATTAGTAAATGAGGGGTGGAAATGCTATAAGATCAAATGAATAAGACCTGGCTTTCCACTTTTGGAAGGCTATTTTTTTGCCCATTACTTTTTATGAGAGATCACCAGTTCACAGTCGTCAGTATTATTATCGTCATTAGGAAGACTACCGGATGATTGGTAAGGCTATGAGCGACAAAAAGCCCCGATCATTCGAGTGATCGGGGCTTTTTTTTGGCTGGGAATTGTAGCACAAAATTTGTTTGGAAAGGCAGAATGGCAGTTAAAAGGCAAAGGAGCAAAGCAGGTAAACCCAACACTATCAGGCAAACAAAGTATGGAACTTAACAAATACAGCAAGCGAATTACCCAGGACCCTAGTCAGCCAGCATCTCAGGCAATGCTATATGGGGTTGGACTGACCGAGGAAGATATGAAAAAGGCTCAGGTCGGCATTGTCAGTACAGGCTACGAAGGCAACACCTGTAATATGCATCTGAATGATCTGGCCCTCAAGGTGAAGGAATCTGTCCGCAGCAGCGATTTGGTCGGATTGATTTTCAATACAATTGGTGTAAGTGACGGCATATCAAATGGCACGCGAGGCATGCGCTACTCTCTCGTTTCCCGAGAGATTATCGCTGACTCTATAGAGGCCGTAGCAGGCGCTCACTATTATGATGCCTTAGTGACTGTAGTTGGTTGTGATAAAAACATGCCGGGTGCAATGATGGCTATGGGTCGACTCAACAGACCTGGCATACTGCTCTATGGAGGCACTATCAATGCTGGCTGTTACAAAGAAAAGAAGCTCAATATTGTCTCAGCTTTTGAAGCTTATGGACAAAAATTTAAAGATGAAATTTCCGATGAAGACTACCTGGGCGTGATCAAGAACTCTTGTCCTGGGGCAGGCGCTTGTGGTGGAATGTATACCGCTAATACTATGTCAAGCGCGATTGAAGCTTTGGGAATGTCTCTCCCTTATAGCGCATCGGCTCCTGCATTAAGTAGCGATAAACAAGGAGAATGCGGACAAATAGGTTCCTATATCAGACGCTTGTTGGAGCTTGACCTAAAACCAAGAGACATCATGACCAGGGAGGCTTTCGAGAATGCAATTACCACAATCGTTGCATTAGGAGGGTCTACCAATGCTGTTTTGCATTTGCTGGCCATGGCGAAAACGGTGAATGTTCCTTTGAGCTTGAAAGACTTTCAGGACATCAGCGACCGTACTCCATTACTTGCGGATCTCAAACCATCTGGCAGGTACCTGATGGAAGATCTTCATGCCGTTGGAGGTAGTCAGGCTGTGATGAAATACTTGCTTTCAGAAGGACTGCTACATGGAGACTGTCTCACGGTAACAGGAAAGAGCATGAGGGAGAATCTGGAACTTGCCGACAGCCTGAAACAGGGCCAGGATGTCATGCGACCTTTGGCAAACCCAATCAAAAGCAGCGGTCACATACAGGTTCTCTACGGCAATCTGGCTGAGCAAGGAGCCGTTGCAAAGATCACCGGCAAGGAAGGAGAAGTTTTCGAAGGCACTGCTATAGTGTTCGACGATGAATTCTCAGCAATTGAGGGAATCAGCTCAGGTAAGGTGCAAAAGGGACATGTGATCGTGATTCGATATGAAGGTCCCAAAGGTGCACCCGGCATGCCCGAAATGCTCAAACCGACTGCGGCAATTATGGGAGCAGGTCTAGGCAAGGAGGTTGCGCTCATCACCGATGGTCGCTTTTCCGGTGGCAGTCATGGATTTGTTGTCGGGCATGTTTCTCCTGAAGCAGCTGCAGGAGGAATGCTGGCGCTCGTACAAGACGGTGACCTTATTACTATTGATGCCGTGAACAATGTCATGGACGTGAAATTGTCGGACGAGGAGATAGAAGCGCGCAGGGCTGCCTGGAAAGTACCTGAGAAAAAGGCAAGCAATGGTGCCTTGCACAAGTACAGCAAACTGGTATCCTCCGCCTCCTTTGGATGTGTAACGGATCACTAAGGCGGACACTGCATTCGGCAGGAAAGAATAATTGAAAACAAATAATCAGATCAATAAATGAAGACCTTAACGAAAGAAAAAAGCAGTGCCTTTACAGACACAGAGAACATCTCTGGTGCACTAGCGATCGTAAAATGCCTGTTGGAAGAACAGGTGGAGTATATTTTTGGATATCCAGGTGGTGCAATTATGCCCGTGTACGATGCCATGTATGATTATCAGGAAGAACTAAAACACATCCTGAATCGTCATGAGCAAGGCGCCGTTCATGCTGCTCAGGGATATGCCAGAGCCACTGGTCGAGTGGGTGTATGCATAGCCACATCTGGTCCAGGAGCTACAAATCTAATCACCGGAATTGCGGACGCTCTCATTGACTCGACTCCGCTTGTCTGTATCACAGGACAGGTGCCAAAGCGTTTGATCGGTTCAGATGCCTTTCAGGAGACGGATGTAATAGGGATTTCACTTCCCGTTACGAAATGGAATTATCAGATCACCAAGGCTTCCGAGATTCCCGAGATTTTTGCTAAAGCATTCTACATAGCAGCCTCCGGTCGGCCTGGTCCCGTGCTTATAGACATTACCAAGAACGCACAGATCGAAATGTTGGACTATTACTACAAGAAATGCGATCACGTGCGATCTTATGTGCCAGTTCCAAAAGCAAATCCTACGGAGATTGAGAGAGCAGCTGAATTGATCAATAAAGCCAAGCGTCCTTTTCTATTGTTCGGTCATGGCGTGACGATTTCTGGTGCAGAAAAGGAACTAAAAGAAGTAATCGAAAAGACCGGCGTTCCGGCAGCGTGGACGATTATGGGGCTTTCAGCTCTGGAAACGGAACACCCACAAAATGTGGGTATGTTGGGCATGCATGGAAACTATGGACCAAATATCCTGACCAATGAATGCGATGTGATGATTGCTGTCGGAATGCGCTTTGACGACAGGGTAACAGGAGACTTGAATACCTATGCTAAACAAGCCAAAGTAATCCACCTGGAAATCGATCCAGCAGAGGTAGATAAAAATGTGAAAACCGAGGTTGCACTGGTGGGCGACTGCAAGGTAACCATGCAGGCTCTATTGCCGCTATTGAAAAAGAACAATCACAAGCCCTGGTTACAACGCTTTCATGACTGTATGAAGATGGAGCAGGAAATGATCATCGAAAAAGAATTGCATCCATCCAAAGAAGGCATGACTATGGGTGAGGTCATCCGTCGTATTAACGATCGTACCGACGGTAGAGCGATCATTGTCACTGACGTCGGACAGCACCAGATGGTAGCTTGTAGATATGCCCGTTTCCAACAACACCGTGGCAACATTACTTCCGGAGGTCTTGGGACCATGGGTTTTTGCCTGCCTGCTGCTTTTGGCGCAAAACTGGGAGCGCCGAACCGTGACGTAGTCGCCATCATTGGTGACGGAGGATTTCAAATGACCTTGCAGGAATTGGGTACCATCTGGCAAACTCAAACCAATGTAAAGATTGTGATTCTGAACAACGAGTTTTTGGGTATGGTTCGACAGTGGCAGCAGTTGTTCTTTGACAAACGTTACTCCGCCACAGAATTGGTCAATCCTAATTTTGTCGCCATCTCTAAAGGCTTTGGCATTGATGCTGAGCGTGTCGATAAGAGAGAGAATCTCGATGATGCACTCAACAGAATGTTTGGCTGTGAGCAGTCTTACCTATTGGAGATTATGGTGGAGAAAGAGGACTGTGTATTTCCTATGATTCCTGCTGGCGCCTCTGTAAGTCAAATCAGACTTAGCTAAGCTGCTGCATCCTTAATCCAAAAAGAAGCAAACAAAGAAAAAATGAAAGAGTTTACAGTATCCGTTTTTACGGAAAACAAAGTAGGGCTACTCAATCGGGTGACCGTGGTGCTCACTCGTCGACATATTAATATCGAGAGTTTGACGGTTTCGGAATCTGAAGTCGAAGGCATCCACCGATTCACAATCGTGATCAACGTCGCCGAGGATCAGGTAAAGAAGATCGTCAAACAAATGGAAAAGCAGGTTGACGTAGTCAAGGCATTTTATCACGAAACCGATGAGACTGTTCATCAGGAAATTGCCTTGTACAAAATGCCAATATCCGCATTGTCCAACGGCTTGAATCTAGAGAAAATGCTGCGGCATCATCATGCTCGAATTCTATCTGTTTCGCCGGAGTTTCTGATCGTTGAAAAGACTGGACATAAAGCGGAAACGCAAGAACTATTCAATCAGCTGCAACCCCTTGGCTTGCTGGAATTTGTACGTTCAGGCAGAATCGCGATCACAAAGCCGATGAAGAAATTCTCGGAACACATGGAGGAAATGCATGCCTTCTAAGAAACTATTATTAACAGAAATCAAACACAGAAACAATATATCATGGCAAAAATCAATTTTGGTGGCGTAGAAGAAAACGTAGTCACCCGCGATGAATTTCCCCTCTCCAAGGCACAGGAAGTGCTCAAAGATGAAACCATCGCTGTCATTGGCTACGGCGTGCAAGGACCTGGTCAATCAATGAACCTACGAGACAATGGATTTAATGTAATTGTAGGGCAGAGAGAAAGTTCTCCAAGTTGGGACAAAGCAGTCAACGACGGTTGGGTTCCTGGTGAAACACTGTTTCCAATTATGGAAGCGGCTGAACGAGCCAGCATCATCCAATATCTGCTCAGCGATGCAGGACAGATGGCGCAGTGGCCAGAACTGAAAAAGCGGCTTAAGCCCGGCAATGCGCTCTATTTCTCTCATGGATTTGGCATCACCTACAATGATCAAACAGGCATTGTGCCGCCTCCCGATGTGGACGTCATTTTGGTAGCACCTAAGGGATCTGGCACGAGTCTTAGAAGACTTTTTGTGGCTGGTCGAGGATTGAACTCAAGCTATGCAATATACCAGGATGCCACGGGCCGCGCACAGGAACGTGTAGTGGCATTAGGCATAGGCGTTGGATCCGGGTATCTGTTTGAAACAGACTTCAAGAAGGAAGTATTTTCTGACCTCACAGGAGAAAGAGGCATCCTGATGGGTGCGCTGGCTGGCTTGTTCGAGGCACAATACAACACGCTTCGCAAGTATGGCCACTCTCCGTCAGAGGCCTTCAATGAGACGGTGGAAGAGTTGACACAGAGTCTAATGCCTCTTGTAGCTGAAAACGGAATGGATTGGATGTATGCCAATACCTCTACTACGGCCCAAAGAGGTGCTTTAGACTGGAGGCATAAGTTCCGTGAAGCAACCACTCCTGTTTTTGAGGAATTGTACGAAAGAGTTTCAAGCGGTGAAGAAGCAAAAGTGGTGATTGAAGCCAATAGCAAAGCGGACTATCGAAGCAAACTCGAAGAGGAACTTGCCGAACTGAGGAATTCAGAATTGTGGCAGGCTGGCGCCAAGGTTCGTGAATTGAGACCTGAAAGGGTTGGTGAAGAAGTGAAAGGATAGTAATCCTGAAGAATCAGGAAAGAAAAAGGGGGACCAATTGATGGGTCCCCCTTTTTATCTTCTGTTTGCATTGTTCTAAAATCTTACCTCTGAAACAGCAAATCTGGAATAGTTGGCCTTGTAGAGATTATAGTCCAACACAGTTACGTAGCCGTCACAATCGTAGTCCCAGGGAAGCAAGACCAATAGTGCTGAAGGATCGGAAAGGTATTGATTGAAATCGCTGTAGTTATTGAGTCCGTCGCCATTGGAGTCGCCAGCGAGCAATGCATACTTTCCATTGACGTACTTCATTTGGCTTGACCCATAGGCCTTGGAGGAAGAGGTTGTAAAATCGTACCAACTCCCAGTTGAGAAATTCACTGCAGATTTGCTCATCACATCCAAATGTCCTCTCGCGCGAATGACAACATGATAGCTTGATGCAGTGTTGAGTCCGGAAAACAATAACCCATCACTCGGGTCTGAAGGGTCCACAATTTCTCCATTGCTAAGCAGAATACCAGCTTTTTCAGCAACCTTGCTATTGGCTGAAATACCCGTTCGCAGTTCCACGAGAACCCAATCAACGGCATTGGTCGGAAACCAAGAGGCATTCTCAATTCCTCCATAGTGCCAGGGAGCACTTGTGAAGGGCTGAAAGGTTGGCAGCAAGCCCTTATCCCTAAGATCAGTCCTCATCAAGCTACTTTCCATCGCCCCTTCCAAAGCGATTTTAGCGCGCACGGTTAATATGTTATTGCTTACTCGAAGGAACTCAGTAGATTCAATTGCGGAAAACTGTCCACCAGAAAGCAGCGTGTTCCCCATGTCGTCAATAAGTGTATAGGAGCCAGGTCCGTAGTTGCAACACATGCCATCCCCAAAATCATCGATGATCGTGAATGTGTAGCAACCCTCAGTGGGCAAGCTAATATTGGCTGAATAAGTGGAATTTCCGATGTAAGCGTTGTAGTCTCCAGAGCTGGCTCCTTGTGCTCCAGGGGAGGCATTGGCATTGCCTCCGTAGTGGACCAGGTTTCCACTCTCGTCAGTAATCTCCCAGTAGGTTTCGTATCCATAGTCATCCGTGGTGACTGTGCAAGTTACATTGCTTTGGGTTGTTGTGCTTGACAGACTGATCGTTGCAGCGGTAGCATTGTTGGAAGGATCGGCATCGGTAAAACCATTCGGGTAATCCACATTGATTTGCATGCTCTGATTCCCTACAGGTACAATACTGTTGAAATAGACAATTTGATCTTCGTAAGGAGGCAAGTTTCCTGTCCAGGAAATGTTTTGCTGCAAACTACCGTCCAGGCTCAGCGATATGTTTGCAGAACTTAAGGGATTGGTGCCCATATTCACCAGACGCACAAAAGGGTCGATGTCATAGCAACCTACGGTTGAGCCATAGTAGGGCGTTAGTTCTACATTATTCGCTCCTTGAGCGACAGGACAATAATTGTCCATAAAGGTCGCGATACCATTTGCCGACATCGTGCCAATATTGTAGAACTTCTTACTTGGACAAACGATGCCAACAGTTGGAAAACCGGAAACTCCATATGCATAGGGAATGTTTCCATTAGAAAGATCCACAATTGGGAAATCCGCTGTTCCTGACCAGTTTCCTAAAGTACTGCTTCCTGTGCCGTGGATGTCCGCCAGAGAGGTACCGGGGTCAGATTCGAGAAAAATAACGCGAAGCTGGTTGCTACCAGACGGTCCATAAGTGCTGTATACATCGTCGAGTGCATCGGAGAGATGATAGTTCCAACAGGGGTTGCACCAGGTCGCCGAAAAGTCGATAACAGTACTATACCCGGAGTCGCAATAGTCATACAGATTATGTGTAACACCGTATATATCCGTGACGGTAAAATCAGGGGCGATGCTTCCATTTGCGATAATTGCTTTTGCATCAGTGAGCCATAGACACAGCAATGTCATGGCCAGGCAGGCTCTTAAACATCTCATAGCAGGGATTGAGTGATCATTTTGTGCTGCAAGATCGCCTTTTTAACCTGAATAACCAGCCGGTTTACCACAAATCAATCATAGCAAACTTTCTTCGACAAGCTATAATGCAGCATTATTGACCATAACCCCTATCTTAGATCAAATCCACTTTACCCAATATTATAGTTTGAATACATTAGCCCAAGGAATGCTCGACGATTGGATTACATCTGTGTTGCCACAACTTGTATATGATCGCAGCATGGTCGAAGAACCATTGTACTTTATATACCAACGAGGGAAAACTAAAACCTTGATGATGCATCGAATTGCAGCACTAATGGAGTTGTGTTTACAGCGGTATGATTCAAATGGCAAGATTACAGGTAACTGCAGAACAATTTGCGCAACCGTGGCGGGAATACTTGATCGGGAGACCTGGATCGATAGCGTCCAGGTCTATTCTTCTAGTTACTATCCCAGTGAGAACCATTATGTAAACATCGTTCAGACGCAAGGTAGCACTTTCATGCTTGATCTGGGTTACAGTCAACCTGTTCTGCGGGCAATCCCAATCGAGGGTTTTGTAAGAGATAGTAGCTGGTCTGTAGACGGTAAGAATAACCTTTACGGAGGACAGGTTTATTACAGCACCAAGCTTTGTCAAAAAGGAGAAATTCGATTCAATATTTTCAAATGTACGGACAACCTCTGCTCTTGTTTCAAAACATTTATTGTCAAAAAGCTGTCGGCGGTAGACGACCTATTGATTATGAGGCGTTTTTTTACGGCTACAGGAAAAGTCTATCTGACTTATCCACAAAAAACGGAAGATGGAGTTTTCGAACTGCACAAGAATGTGGGACAAGGGGGCAGGATGCGCATGATTCACAAGCATTTTAAGGAAGGTAAAATGAATATCTCGTTCCTAGAATCTTGACTAGATATTTTCCAAGGTGAGAAAGTGAACGTACCCTTCGACTTCTCCTGCCATAAACTGGCGGTCACTTAAGGCCTTGAATGAAGTGATGGCACCATTACCAAAAAATGTTGCAACATGGGAAAAGTCAGCGTGCAAATCCCAAACCTTAATCGTCTTATCAGAAGATAGCGATACAAGAAAACGATCTCCCGCGACAAAGTGGGTTCCTCTTACTCGCTTGTAATGATCTTCTATTGTGTGTATAAGCCCCAAGTCTTCTGTTGACCAGACCTTGACACTGCGATCCTCCGAACCAGAAGCTATCAATGTGCCATCTTTTGAAAACGATATAGATCGAACTGTTGATGCATGAGCAGAACAGCGCACCAACTCCACATTCTGATGAAGATCGTAAAGAATGATTTGACCATCATCGCCACCGGATGCTGCCATCGTGCCAGTAGCATTTACCGCCAGATGGCGTATACCTTTTGAAGGCTTTTGGAGCTTCTCATGACCTTCAAACACCTTTATCAATTGATTTTGGGTTCCATCTTCGCCAAGGTCCCAAAGCTTAACCAGGTCATCATATGCTCCAGATAGAATACGGTTTGAGTTCGGCACAGCCACGACCGAGCTAACAGTTTCCTTATGTGCTTTGAAAGAGTTGATCAATTCTCCGGTTTCATAATTCCAGACCTTGATTGTCTTGTCAACGGAGGCAGACGCGGCAAGCGGTGACAGAGCTAGCAAGCATACGGCTTCCACCTGACCATCATGAAAGTCTATAGGCGGTAAGGTGACTACTCTCTGCTCTAGGTTCCATACCCGCAAAGTTGCATCTTGAGAAGCACTGATGGCAATTCCCTTGTTAGCATCCACTGCAATGTCCCGCACCCACCCCTTGTGTTTTTCAAAGTCGCTACTATGATCGCCGTCTCCACTTTCGAATTTCCAAATCCTCAACGTTGAATCATTGGAGGAAGATACGATCAGGTCAAGTTCAGTCAGAAAATTCACTGCATGAACAGCATTTGAATGTTGACCTATCTCTCTTTCAAATGCTCCTGTCTCAAGATTCCAGAGCAATACATAATGATCGTCGCCTCCAGTCAACACATAGCGATTGTCTGTTGAAACAGCCAGACTATTGATCGCTCTATAGTGAAGTTCACGTCCTTCTTCTTTGGTTTTAAGGGTGTGCAACAAAGATTCTGTATTAAGATCCCAAATTTTTGCAGTGAAGTCGTTACTTGCAGTGACCAGTTTCTGGCTATCTCTACTGAATACAAGGTCGTTGATTTGGCCACGATAGTCCAGTTCTTTGTGCAGAGCATAGTTTTCTTGCACATTCCAAATCCGGACGGTAGCCGAACTATATTCTTTATCTATGCGCTTATTGCATCCTGAGGCAAGCAGGGTTCCATCACTGTTAAGAGCCAAGGCACCTACGCCTCCATATTGATAGGCATCTACAATTGCGGTTGCTTTTGCCATTTGTCGATTTCCGTCTATATCCCAAACTGTGATCGAACCATCTTCGGATCCGCAAAGAAGCGTCTTTTCATCTGGCAACAGCAACAGTGCGGAAATTGCTCCCCTACCTGTGTGAATGACCTGTAGAGCCTGATCTCGATCAAAAGCCCAAACTCGAATTTCGCCCTTCTCGCAAGCAGAATAAATACGCAAGCTTGAAGAGTTAATTACAATAGCATTTACTCTTGCGCTATGGCCGGAAAGTAAACGAAGATCAACACCTGTTTCGACATCCCAGATCCTGACATCACAATCATCCGAGCCAGAGGCGAGTCTCCAGCCGCTTCGTAGCTTCACTACATCAAAGCAGCGCACATCAGCTTCATGCTCTTCTAGTATCTGCTTCAGCTCCTGACCAGGCGGCACCAGAGTATCCGTAACCAATCTCAACCAAGGATCCGTTTTATTTTCTCTGGCCTGCTTGAGTAGTTCCTTAATAACTGGCACTTCATATCGCTTCAACCGCCCTATCAACTGGCCCTCCAGCTGGCTCCTATCTTTGTTGATGGCATAGCTGGATAATTTTAGCGCATCAAGGACCAGTTGCAATATTGCCATGTCATTGCTGTCCTTAAATACTTGACAATTGATCTGGTAGTCTTTCACGAGGAAGGAGCCAGTCGTATGATCTAGTTTTGCTCTCAACCAATTGTAATCATACTGCAAAGCAAGTAACTCATCCAAACTACCTGATTTTCGAAGGTGCTTTTGTAGACCTTTAAAGAAATAACCATCAGCTGGGCCACGGTGCCAAATATTCTCGCATTCTTTACGATATGCCTCAACCAAACTAATATGTGCCTGTTGAATTCGCCGATACTGATCTTCATTTGCAGCCATACAAGTGGCTTCGATAAAAGCATAATTCATATCGTGAATCCGATAGACCCCATCTGCTCTAGTGAGCAGTGATCTACGAACCAGCCAATTTGCTGCTTGTCTGGCCTGTTCTTCAGACTCAAATCGTTGCTGCAATAGCAAAAAAAAAGCTGCCGAGGGAATCGGCTCCTGCGGATCAAATACTACATAGTCCAAATAGGCTTCCTGCAGTGAGTCCATCTTGTTACCCAGGTCATCGAAGCTAATCTGGAGAGCAACTCTAAGAGAGCCTGGCAGGTAATTCGGGAAGACAGCTCTCAGGTCCTTTTGATTATTGGCATCTAGCAATTTCTTCAACAGATCTTCCGGCGAGTAGTCCCCATCCTGCATCATGGAACCAACGATTGCAAGTGCCAATGGCAAAAATCCGCTTGCTTTGCAAATTTCCTCTAATACACCTTTTTCCTTGGCCTGAAGATTTTCTCTTTTCCTCCCTACATATACTAAGAGAAAGTCCAACGCCTTATCTGGTTCTAATACGTTCACCATATGTTCCTTTGCATCTAATTTCCTTATGACATCCCGAACTCTAGTTGTCACCAATAGTCTACATTCGGGACCGAGAGTCTTGAATATGTTGAGTTGTTTGCCCTTCCAGACGTCATCTACAATGATTAGGTATTTCTTCTCTCTGGTCAGCTCAAATATCAACTGACCAATTGCACGTTCTCTGCTAAATGTTGCTCCCTTCGGCGTTTTATCTTGTAAATCACTCAACCTTACAGAGAGCGTTTGCCGGTGCAATCGAAAAAAATCAGTGGCAAGGTCTACTCCATCCTCATCCCTGTCTCTACCTGCATCCAGCCAAATTACCCCATCTGAGAATTTTCTGCGAATCCTTCTGTCATGAGCGAGCCCAATGCAAATAGTTGTTTTTCCTATTCCACCCATCCCTAGTAGGCCCTGGTATCTATCTTCATTTGTAACTGCCACACTCCGGAAGTTACTGTCAATCAACGAGTTTCCTATTTCTCGTATGTAATTGTGTCGCGAAAAATATCTACTGGGTAAAGGAGGAACAGGAAAATACAATTTATCCTCGACAGGTTCTGACCTTTTGAGGAATTCTGCCACGGCATAGGTCAGCTTGTCTACTTTGACTTCGAGTCTATCAAAACGCACATGCATGCTAGCTTGCAGTTTCAAGAGGGAATTCGCGAATTCGGTGGCCAGAAAACTTCGATCTAGTTTTCCCCCTTGCTTTAAGCTTTCCATGAGGACAAAGAGCTGCTGCAATTTCTTGCTTTGCTTTTCATCTACAATTCTGGCAAAATCGAGTCCACGATTCTGCGACAATGTCAATTGATGGCTGAGACCTTCTAAGAACGATCTCTGAAATGCCCTCCAGGCTTTGGTTCCCTCAGTACTATCTTTTTTTAACTCCTCTCCAAACAAAAATGCAGTTGTTCCCAAGAGTGTCTCCTTAATGAGGTTTTTGAATTCAGGTGTATAAACTGATGTAGCCGTGATCTGCTCTGCTTCACTCAGATCTTCAAAGCGAACAAGGGGATGCATGCCAGAAAAAACTTCTGACTGAATCTCCTCCCAAAGCTTATCCAGAAAAGTTTGGTCACTACCGATAAGCTTCTCTACTTGGGATGTACTCAATTTATCAATGGCGAAGACATTGTCGGCAGTTGCGAGAAGCCGATCGAAAAAGGCGATTGCCGAGACCCTGGATTGACCTTCAATTAGTTCGTCATTTTTGCATTTGTCCTTAAGTATACCAATCGCCCTCATGTAGGCACGACGCATGGCACGTTGAATATCATGATTTAACACTGTACCAGTGTTGTCGAAGAGTCCACGTACCAAAAACTTGCGTAGTTCCTCCTCGCTGATATCTAAGAATTTGCCGAAGCCATAGCCTTTTATAAGTTCCTGGAGGAAACCAGAGGTGGGTCCATAAAGGCCGTATTGTCCAAGCGCAGCAGATGCGACAAGTAGAAAGATTTTCATAGAGGGAATTCTATTACAAAGTAGCATGTAATAATATAAATTTCAAGACAGCTACTGACAAAAGCTCACAATAATTGCACTCTCTTACATTCTGGCCTTCATCGTCCACGAATCTTCATATCCATATGCATACCCCTTGGAGTTCCTGAATAGTAAACAAATTGACCAAGCAATTTACGTTTGCATCTGATGTCTTACCGAAACCTCTTTCTCTGTGCTGCTACAACCGCCTGATCAAAGGAAAAAAATCAGCTGCCAAAATCGAAGAGGCTTCCAAATAGCCCCGGGCGAAGCGGTACGAGGTGCCTGAATGCGCCAGTGACTGCCAGCAGATGGTAGCTCGACGATAGGAGAGATAGCAGCTGCTGAGCAGGAACAAGCAGGCAGGTGCCGAGTAATAGTGGAGCACGGGAAGGACAGAAAGAGAGGGATTAATGTTTCGCTCCAAAAAAAAGAAAACATCATTGTCTTTTCTTGTAGAGGCAAATCATTTATAGCACAACTGTGACGTTGCCCTTCAGTTTGTTTAGCTCTCCGGAATTCGTGAAAATCCACTCGCCATAATAGACATAAACACCAAGCTCTACGCGTTCTCCCTGATAAGTACCATCCCAACGTGTGGCTGGATCATTGCTATAGAAAATCTGCTTGCCCCAGCGATCATAAACCATGAAGTAATAATTCTCTACCTCTCCCTGGATGATCGGCCCAAAGTTATCATTGATACCATCGCCATTTGGGCTGAAGGCGTTTACGATTTGCACGGAATTCTCTTCTGGCGGCAGAATCGAAATGGTGAGCTCGTCGGTGGCGGAACAGTCTTTGGAGTCGGTGACTTGAATTTCATATACGGTTGTGCTGCTCGGACTAGCTAAAGGGGTGGGACAATCAGTGCAAGATAGATCCTGAACAGGAGTCCAATCAATAGTCAAGTCTTCTCCTGCAACTATAGCCTCAATCTGAGCCGATTCGCCAGGATAGATGCTTTGATCCGGACCGGCATCTACACTGACCTGGGGAGGCTCCATCAGCTCCAGGCTCTCACTAAAAAGACAATCATTCTGATCGAATATGTCTATTTGATAAATCCCTCCTAATAGATTTTCGAAAAGATTGCTTGATGGTATCGTGTCCCCATTTAGCAGCATGGTGTATTGATCTAGTGGGTAATCGAGGTCAAGAATTTCAATAGAACCGTCACCCTCCCCGTAACATGACAAGTCCTCGGCTGCAAAGTCTAGTGCAATAGAATTGATGTTGAGATTCAAGGTCCAGATCGAATCGCAGCCTTCGATATTTTGGAAGGTGAAACTAGCTGTGGTATCAGAATCATAATCATTATTCTGCCAGTTGAATATCTCTCCTTCACAAATGCTGGTATCAAGAGACGCACTAAAATCAGGCAAAGAAGCTACGTTGTAAATAACAGTGGAGTCACAGGAATCGACCGTTTGATAAACCAGCGATTCAGTTTCACCGGCTGAAATCAGCATACCATCAATGCTCAACATGCTGCCAGCGCAGATGGCAGTGTCTACTGAGACATTGTATTTAGGCAGTGGTAGAATGGAAACGCTTACTATGGAATCGCAGCCTAGCTGAGAAGTATAGCTAAAGTCCTGCTCATCGCCTGGCTGCATGCTCAGGCCCTCGAAATCTAAACTGGCTCCCTCGCATAGACTGAACTGCTGTGAAGTAAACAAGATGTCAACCTCCTCAACTGAAAGACTGACGATAGAATCACAACCAAATGAATTCGTATAGGCAAATTCAGCCTCTGAGCCGGGAAGAATTTCTTGTCCATCGATAATAAAGCTACCGCCAGTGCAAACGGCAGTATCTAAGGACAAGCTGTCAGGCTCAAGAGCCTGCACAATGAAAGTAATGGATGAATCACAACCAAATACATTTTCATATAAAAATACAGTCGAGCTTCCCGCTTCTACCTCTTGCCCATCAAAGAGGAGTGATTCTCCAAGACAGGTTGCATCATTGACCTCGTACTGCTCCGCTGATTTTGCTTCCACAAAAATGGAAACCAGAGAATCACAATTGTAGATTGTTTGCAGAAGGAAATTTTCAGAATTGCCGGCTAGAATCTGGCTGCCGAAGAATTCAAGACTTTCTCCTTCACAAGCAAAAGTATCAACTTCCGTGTTGAAGACCGGCCAGGCATTGATACGCAAAGTAAGAATGGAATCACAACCACTGTCAGCAATGTAGGTAAATTGCCCTTCTGAGCCTGTCTCGAATTCCTCGTCTTCGAAAGTAAGACTGTTGCCCTCGCATACGAATGTATCCAGCTCCGTTTGGATGGTTTCGATTAGATCGAGTGTCACGGTGACCGTGGAATCACATCCGAGTGCAGATTGCAAGCTTAACTCTGCATTGGCAGGAGCTGTAAAGAACTCTCCTTGTATATTGATTTGCTCGCCTTCGCAGAGCATGTCTGTAAACTCACTCTCTATATTTGACACAGCGGAAACAATGACGGTAAGGATGGAGTCGCAGCCCAGCGCACTGGCGTAGGTAAACTGTTCCGATTCTCCTGCTGCAATTTCCATTCCTTCAAAACTCACAGAACTACCTTCACAGGCTTGCAGAGGCAAATCCTGAAAGATCACAGAAACCAGATCGACTGTTACAACCAAGAGGGAATCGCAGCCCTGGCTATTAGTCAACATTATCTCTTGCGTTTCTCCTGCGGGAATGTCAATGCCCTCAATTTGAACGGACCCGCCTTCACAGGCGACTGAATCAATTTGGCCAGTGCTTGGTTCAATAGCTTGAACATTCACTGTAAGAATGGAGTCGCAACCAGAAGCGGCCGTAAGTGCCAAAGTTGCATTACCTCCAGCCAGAATTTGAGTATTCGCTAATTCAAGGAATGAACCTTCACAAGCAAATGTATCCAATGCAGAGAATACGGGTTCTATGGCTGAAACACTTACAGTAACTATGGAATCGCAGCCAAGTGCCGATGTCAGGATTAGGTCCTGACTACTTCCAGCATTGATTGCAATACCTTCGATTTCTACGGTGCTTCCCGCGCAGGCAATGGTATCAAAGCTGGCGAAGCTATTGGGCAAAGCTTGCACAGTAACAGTTAAAATAGAATCGCAGCCACCGCTTGAGATAAATGTGAAGTCTTGCGCATCACCAGGACTAAGCGGCGTTCCAAAGAGGTTTATACTGCTGCCTTCACAAATCAAGGTGTCGAGGTCGGCGAATTCAATCGGGATTTCCTGGACAGAAACCGTGAGTAAACTATCGCAGCCTTGAGTACTTTGATAACTTAAAAGTGCCGATTCCCCTGCAACAATAGAGGTACCATCGATTAGAACGGATGCTCCTGGACAAGCAGTAGTGTCGAGGGACAAATCATATACCTCGGCTTCGGAAACGGTTACAATCGTAAGCGAATCACAACCGTGGATATTCATGTCTAGTAGCTCAATCGATGATCCAGCTGCTACGGTTTCCCCCGCGATCTGTATACTAGTACCCGAACAGGTAAAAGTATCCAAGGCTGCCTGACTGGTTGGTAAACCAAAAACGTTTAAGAGTAGGGTAGAATCGCAGCCCAAAACAGAATTATAGAGGATGGACTGACTGGTCGAAGGACTGTATTCTTCTCCTTCAAATAGCAATGTAGTATTGAGGCAGATCGCTGTATCCAGCTGAGTCTCAAAATTGCTGACTGCTACAACATCGATAATTACGGTGGAATCGCAGCCCATTGCTGAAGGCACTGTGAATGTTGCCGAAGTGCCGGCTAACAGTTCTTGGCCAAAATAATTCAATGAGCTTCCTTCGCAGGCCTGGTCACTGACGAAGCCAGTGGGAATTTCCACAATATTCACATTCACCTGTACAGTCGAGTCGCAACCTTCGGCTCCGCTAAGGAGAAAGTCCTGCGAGCTGCCTGCGAATAATTCGGTATCGAAAATGAAAATAGAGGAGTTGTCACAAATGCTTGTATCTACAATGCCCAGATCCAATGGCTCCAGACTAAGTACATTCACAATCACGGTAGAGTCGCAGCCGGAGGCGGCCTCGAATACAAAAGACCCACTGGTATTTGGTAGCAAGATCGAATCCAAAATCTCCAGTTCGGCATTGGCACAGATAGCTGTATCAATTTGAAGTGGAGCCTGCATAGGATACTCTGATAGATTTACAATTACCGTGGAATCGCAACCATCAATACTAAAAAGTTCAATTTGTGTAATGCTAGGTGCCGTCAAAGACAAACCGTTGATCACGATCTGCTCGCCTGAGCATGCGAGGGTGTCGATAGTGGTTTCGTAGATCGGACTACTGTTGACAGTAATATAAGTCGTAGAATCACAGCCAGCTGCGGTACTTGCCAGGTCCGTATATTCGCTACCCGCAGGCAGTATCTGGCCCGCCAGCTCGATGCTGGTACCGGCGCATGCAAAAGTATCAACGGAGACTTCTATGAAGTCCGTAATTGCAAAAGTATAGCTTCCATTTGCCACATAGCCACAAGCATCAGTGACCCTGTACTCTATAATGTTGCCATCAACAGGGCTAACACTGATACTTTCGGTGGTCTCTCCCGTGGCGGGCCAAAGATAGTTAACACTGCCATGGCCTCCGGTACTCTGCGCCTCAATTGTAATGGGTGTTGATTCACAAGCCACCAGGGTTTCATTGACTGCGACAAGTGGCTCAGCTTCGATTAGCTCAATGACTGCACTTATCAGAGGGCCACTTACATTTCCAGGACATCCACAGTCAATCTGATACTCGATTACAATGGTCTCCACTCCCTCCTGCATGCCATCTTCGTATACGATCAAGGGGACTGCTGCTGTCTGTTCACCTGCCGGAATTGTGGTGGAACCAGAAAGTTCCGCATAGTCTGCACCGGCTGTTGCCGTACTTGCTGGGTTTATCGAATAGACAATCTCTAGTGGCTCACTCAGATCTTCATCACTTCGCTCAAACAAGAAGTATCCATCGGAACAGCCTTCATAAGCTTGATTTGTACCTGTACTTGGCACAATACCACTCACGGTGCTTCCACCACCCGCATTGAAGGAGTTTGCGGCAAGAAATACTGCCGAGTCCCAGGCGGAATCCAATACATCGGCAATGACAATTTTGATATGGTATGTTTCACAAGCAATGAGATCCGCCGTGGCTGTCAGTACTGTGGTAAAGCCATCAAACTCGGTGCCTGTCAAGGCAACAGGTGCTGGATGCCCTTGGCAACTATCCCACTCATCTATTTCGGCCTGTCGGACATTCGGAACATAATACTGACTGTTGGAGAGGTGATTAACGCTGTTGATGGCAACAAACTCGTTGGTGCCGGGTACCAGTGCTATGTTCTCAGCGCCATTCTGGAACTGACCATTGATGCCGGGACCACTTATAAAGAAGCCAAAAACATCATTGTAATCGCTGCCAGTATAGTCGCAGTACTCTTCTGAAGCAAAAACGTATTGAAACTGCGCTTGATCAGCCGATGGAATAAAATCGAACTCAATCTTGACCACATCATTGATGTCGGCATTCTCAGTAGCGAGGTCGGGATCGGAGCCATCGTCGAGATTGGTCCATTGCCCATTGTCATTATTTGGACCGCTGACAATCTGCACGTCACCCGTGGCCAAGATCACTCCTCCAGCCATACCCAAAACCGCTTCCCCTCCCGCGAAGGTTCCGATACTGCCCTGCGGACCGTTGAGTTCCATATTCAAGATTTCAAAACATCCTTGTCCTATAAAGGTATCCCGAATTAGCTCAGCATCATTTGTTGCAGTGGCAGAAAGTTGCGTTACTTCTTCGCAGGAACTGCACTGCACCAGTGTAGTAAAGGATTGAACAAAGCTCAGGGAACAATCCTCGTCGCTCACTACTAGTAGCACACAGCCATCTTCGGCCGCTACTATGTCGAGCGAACACTCACTTCCTGTCCAATCGAGCAAGGCTCCGTCGCTACTATAAATGTTTATCGAAGATTCAAAAGGGAGGTTTTCGTCGCAGACACTAAAGTTATAGGTTTCGCCTGCCGTGAGTCCACAAACAGAAATCGTCTCGAAGAAAAAATTGAAATTAACCGGGTTAAATCCATTGCCGCTTTGCAGTAGCACTGTGTTATCGACTAATCCGTACGGACATTGGGCAGACAGCTGGTTTCGAAAAAATAAGCAGCATAGCAAAACAAGAAAAAACGGCCTTATAGTACGCATACCAAAATAGTATTTGCAAACGCATATGGGATTAGGCATGGAGGCTGCAGGCAATCAAAGATAGGTCCAAGCCTTGCCGCAAGGTATCAAGGTCAAGACAAATATCTAGCTTAAGGACAAAATTGAACACGAAATATAGCTTGGAGCAGAAATTATTTCGAAATTTTAGATTTCCTCGACAATTAGTACATATTTTACCCCTGCAAACAGAAACGCCAACCCACTGATTTTGTTGTCACTGTGTAAGCTCAATGGTGAATTATGGACCCACAAGAGAAACTTCTCGAGAATCTGCTGGACGCCCTTAAGTTTAGCCCCGAAAATATTCCGCTCAGACTGCAAATTGGACAATTGTGTCTGGACCTGAACAAGACTGAGGAAGCCATCCAGCACTTCCAGGACACGCTTGCGCTCAGTCCGGAAGACAAAGGCATTAAATTTTTCCTTGCTGTGGCTTATTACCAACATGGAAAGGATGATCCGGCCTTTGTTATTGTGGAAGAGCTGCTGGATGATGAAAACCCTTCTCCGGCAGTCAACCTCTTGCATGCAAAACTGCTCTTGGATGATAAGCAAATTGCTGCGGCCCGAAAGGAATACGAATATGCCATCAGTATCGACAGCGATTTGCGAGATCCTGAATTGGCCAATGAAATCAACCAGGCAGAAAATCCCACACAAGCGATTACTGAAGATGGCCGAATTCGCCTATCGATGAATGAAGAAGACTATACTGATCTCAAAGATGATATCTCAGTCGAACGTCCGAGTATCGACTTTGAAGACGTGGGCGGGATGGAATCAGTAAAGGAAGAAATACGGCTGAAGATTATTCATCCACTCAATCATGCTGATCTGTATAAGCAATACGGAAAATCTATCGGCGGAGGAATTTTGATGTACGGCCCACCGGGTTGTGGTAAGACGCATTTGGCACGTGCCACTGCTGGAGAAATCAAGGCCTCTTTCATTTCTGTTGGTATCAACGATGTACTGGATATGTGGATCGGCTCCAGCGAAAGAAATCTTCACAGCTTGTTTGAATCTGCAAGGGATCACAGTCCGGCAGTGCTTTTCTTTGATGAAGTAGATGCTCTCGGTGCTAGCCGAAAGGACATGAAACGAGCAGCAGGCCGACCACTAATTAACCAGTTTCTCGCAGAGTTAGACGGCATTGAATCCTCCAATGAAGGGGTCTTAATACTAGCCGCTACCAACACACCCTGGAATATGGACTCCGCATTTCGCAGACCGGGCCGTTTTGATCGCATTATATTTGTGCCCCCTCCGGATGGTTTGGCCAGAGTAGAGATATTGCAAATACTACTTCGTGAAAAGCCTAAGAATCCTCTAGATCTGGCGGCGGTAGCAAAAAACACCCGACAATTTTCCGGGGCCGATTTACGTGCAGTGGTAGACATTGCCGTTGAAGCAAAGATTTCCGAATCCTTGAAATCCGGAAAGCTAGCACCCCTGGAAACCAAAGATCTGCTCAAAGCAGTCAAACAAGTAAAGCCTTCCACACGTGAGTGGTTTAACTCTGCCAAAAACTATGCGCTATACTCGAATCAAGGCGGACTATACGATGACATCGTCAAATACCTAAAGCTATAGGCTATGTTTGACGACTTACTCCCTCATATCGCACAGCGACTCAGCGAGATTTTGTCGCAGCCGGTAAAGGCAATTTCCGCGCAGCCAATCGGAGGAGGCTGCATCAATCAATCGGCACGAGTAATCACGAATCAGGGCAGCTACTTTGTCAAGCGCAACAGCAGTCAGCAGTATCCGCGAATGTTTGAGTGCGAGGCCAACGGGCTTGAACTTTTGCGAAGCACAGAGGCGATTCGTGTACCGAAAGTACTCGGGCTGGGCACACATGAAAATCAGTCATTCATCATTATTGAATTTCTGCAGGCTTCTGCTCCGGATTACGACTTCTGGAGTATCTTTGGTCATCAGTTAGCAGAGTTGCATCGCAGCAGCCAGTCGCAATACGGTTTACAGGAAGATAACTATGTAGGTTCGATCCGGCAGGTGAATACCCTTAACGATGACTGGCTGGACTTTTTCAAGACCAACAGACTCGAGCCACTGATAAAGCAGGCACGAGATCAAAATCTCCTGGATGAAAAACAACAAAAACGCTTCAAGAAGCTGATCAAAAAACTGCCAAAGCTCCTTCCAACCGATCAACCGGCGCTGCTACATGGCGACCTCTGGAGTGGCAATTTTATGGTGGATGGTCATGGTTATCCGGCGCTGGTAGATCCGGCAGTCTATTACGGACATCGGGAGGTCGACCTGGCCATGTCTCTTCTGTTTGGCGGCTTCGATGAACAGTTCTACAATGCCTATAATGAGTCCTATCCTTTAGAAGAGGGTTTCATGGAGCGGGTAGAAATTTACAAGCTCTATCCCTTGCTGGTGCACCTCAATCTCTTCGGTCCGACTTATGTGGACTCTATCAAGCGTATTCTTCAACAGTTCACATAGAAAGCAATCCCATACTAATGCAAAAAATTTTATTTGGAGCGACATGATGTGAGTCCGCGCAAAGGGCTTGCCCGTGCTTTGTTGCAATTCAGGGCTGGTCTGCCTACTCATGCTGCGGCCCTGCCATCTCTCCTATCGTCGAGCTAGCATGGCCGCGCATTCGTCACGGCAGCCCAGCCCCTCATTTCCACGTCGCCCGGGGCTATTTTGCAGCCTTGGTGCTTCGTAGTTGGTTTTCCGCACTTGCAGATTGGCCGAAATACACATAAGTTGCAAACAGTCTAAATTTCTGGACTTAAGGGATAGAGAATCAATAAGCGAGTAATTGGACTTCCCTCGAAAACACGAATCAAAAAAATGCAGAATCCGAGTGAGCATCTCAGCCGAATTCTGCATCTATAAGCTTACTCAACCACTACAAGCTTTCCTGTATGCAAGGCTCTACCAGCTATGCAAAGCTCATACACATATGCTCCAGGCGGAAGCCGGTCAATATCAATGTCACGTTGATGTTTACCAGTCTCTAATCGCTTGGAGCGCACTTCAAGACCATTCACAGCATAGAAGCGAAGCCAGGCATATGGCACCATTTCCGGAAGCTCATAGCTCACCGAAATCAGCTCCTTTGCCGGATTCGGCCCCAGTGCAAATTCCCAATGCAATTCCCTATCAAGCTCCAGGTTATTGATTGCTGGACTGTACACTACACTGTCGCATGGACCATCCAGGTTTCCACAGGTATTGCCTAAGCTATCAAACTTTGCTACCCAGCCGAATTGGGGAAGGGG
>JAHDEE010000031.1:20877-42838 GCA_020629005.1 Chitinophagales bacterium | reverse complement strand
TCGGATCCAAATCCCCAAACAGCGACTGACGACCAACCAAGCAATCGGCGCGACGAGACGTCACGCCGGGCATCTGGGAGTGGAATTCCTTAATCTCATATCTCGTATCCCACATCCCCAATCCCGAATCCCCAAACAGAGACTTACGACCAACAAAGCAATCGGCGCGACGAGACGTTACGCCGGGCATCTGGGAGTGGAATTCCTTAATCTCATATCTCGTATCCCACATCCCCAATCCCGAATCCCCAAAGAGAGACTGACGACCAACCAAGCGCCCGGAGCGACCAGGACGGCACGCCGGGCAGCCGGAGTCCCCAAGGCCCGTCGGATTGCTGACTAGAGACTTATGATTTGCCACTATCCACGCGCTGGAGAGACCCTTGCAGAATAGCCCCGGGCGAAGAGGAAATGAAAGCCCCCGATGCCGTGGCGAATGCTTAGCCAGGAGGGCTCCGACCTTAGGAGGAGACCTACTGGCTATTGCATGAGCAGGCAGCGGGGGCTTACATTGGAACGAAGCACGGGACTACAGTTGGCGCGTAATACTGCCCTTTCGCTCCTAAAAAAAACACTTGATTCGAAACTATTGCTTTACTATTTTCTCAGTTACAATTTGTCCGTTTATGAATGCATTGAGCAGATAGATACCAGCTGGCAAGTGACTGACATCAAGTTCTGCCTGATCTTGCAGATTAGTAGTCGAAATCAATACCTGACCGGAAAGGTTGACCAATTCCAAAAGATCCAGATCAGCTTCGCTACTTACAAAGAGGCGGTCGCTAACAGGATTTGGGTAAGTTTGTAGGCTAAATAGTTTAGCATCCTCGACCGATACCGGATCGTTGTCACTGATATTGATTTCCAGCAGCTCGTTGGTCAGCACCGCATTGGCGCCTCCTGAACTAAGGCTCAGTTCTATTATGACTGTTTCTGTTGCCTCGTTGTCGAGATCGTCGATGATATTGAGGAGAATCTCGGCACTGTCAGAATTGCCTGGGCTCACTGTGAAGCTGGTATTTTCGAGTGTGAAATCACTGCCTTCAGTGGCACTGGATAGAGCAGAAACGGTAGCATCTACCTGGATATCGCTGCCCGTATTGTTTGGCGAAAGATTGACGGTTAACGGTAGTGTGCCGGCATCCTCATTGACTTCAAGATTGGATAAAGCGAATCCGATCGACACGGGCTGTGGAGCCGAGAATTCGAAATCGGAAAGGTATCTTGGTTCGATTCTATAGCCGCTAAGGAAGGGTGCGGTGGGATCTACCTGGCCACCAATTCCTGTAACCTTGAAGCTGCTGGCAGGTGGAGCGGTACCAAAGATGTCAGATTGAGAACTGATGAACATCGTGTGGTTATTGGTTCCATCGTTAACGATGACTTCAAAGCCGGATGCTTCCATTGGACTGTTCCATACCTCTGGATTTACAATAGTTAGGTTCTCCATTTTTATCATTTGCGATTCTGTCTCCTCGCTCATCTCTGTAACGGTAGTGACGGTAGACAAGGCAGCTCCAGAACTGCTCTTTACAATCGAAACGGCTTGAAGAATAGTTAGGCCCTTGTCTTGACCGACCACGCCAGAAACAATGACATCATCTCCTTCTTCTACCACATAGCCAAAGGTACTGGTGTTGTTGATCACTCGAATTCCGCCTTCCTCATTCATGATTGTGAATTGTACGCCGAATGCATTTAGGTTGATGCCGTGTACTACGCCTTGTACAGCCAGTTCTTCACCAAGGGCTAAACCTATCCCATCTGCGTCTTCCTGAATTACATCAGCAAGCGAGCTACCTTCGAAGTCGTTGTTTTCGATAGTGAAAGTGGTGCTTGCATTAGTTACAGCGCAGCCAGGAGTCAAGCTGTGAAACTCCATCGCAATGGTTTCATCTTCTTCGACAATTAAATCATCTACTGTTTGAATTTTGAGGGTTTCCGTAGTGCCGTTGTCAGCAGTAAAGCTGATAATCGGTGTTAGCAATTCGAAGTCTTCGAGTTCGGTTGCCGTACTTTCTTCCTCAAGTATGATTACCTCGTAGTCACAATCTGCCGGCTCGCTAATGTGGATGAAAATCTGGCTAAGCGTGCCTTCAGGTGTAGATAGCGGCACGGGAGGGAAGCCAGCTGAAGGGTCCTCGGCACCTTGATTCATCATACGCACCAAAATATTGTCGAGTCCGAATTCGTCGCGGGTTCCGCTTCCGTTTAGATCGCCACCGGACCATTTTAGATATAGGCAATCACCATCCGCAATATCCGCTGCTATGCTCCCGAGGACCTTTTCTGTAGTTGTGATGGCGGAATCGGGCAATTCTTCAGAAACGAAATCCAAGACGGGTTGAATGATGAAGTTTTCATTGTCCAGGCTATGTGAAAAATTGAAGTTGTTGCCTCTCTCCCCATCGTTTAGCACGGTGATATCGTAGCTGATATCGAAGGAAGTAGCATCCTCTCCAGAATTATTGCAGACCTTCAGGATCAATTCTCCCGGAGTAAACACGGCGGCAGTTGGTTGAATCCAAAGCATCTGGTTGCTACCATCGTCAAAGGCATACAGCCCTCCTGCATTGACTCCTGAGCCATCTGTGAGGCCTCTTGTCATCTCTTCTGTCGACGATTCCTGGCCAAACTCGAGAGGTGCTTCTGTCAAACCAGACATCGCCCAATTGTTGGAGTTTAGTTGACCAGCAGTCGGAGTAGCGGAGTAGCCGGTGGCTGCGAAACCAGTAAAATCGATCACGGCATCTTGTCCTAGTTCAGTGATTTGAACCTGGCTGTAGCCGCTCATAGATGCCAAAGCTAATGCCAGTAATAAGAGTAAGTGTTTTTTCATAATGGAGAATTGAAATTGTTTTTGTGCTCCTCGAAGACTTTCGGCGCGAATCTGCTTATGCAAAAATGTTGCCAGAACGCCTCTTGTTTTTAGACCAATGCGGGCTGAGGGCTACTTTGGGGTATGATTGCCAACTGTGGTAAGGAACTGTCCTTCGCGGGACCAGATAAAGCCGTGGCTATCGACGGCATATTCTTTTCCGTTTAGCTCGATAATGAAGCCGCCTTCGCTCCAGAATTTCTTGTTAAGCTTCTTTCCGACCACGCTGGTATTTCCCAGGCTGTCAATGCTGACAATTTCCCTGGAAGCTAAGATGAAGTAGCTTGCAGCTGGTTCTGCGAAGACCAATTCGTCAGTATACTTTGTTGTGTCCGTTTGCTGTGCCTGTAGATTAAAGTTCAGGCAAGCGAAACAAAAGCAGAAGACGATCGAGGCTTTGATGAAGGATGTACGCATATTGTTGGTTTGTATTAGCAGGCCCAAAGTTATGCCTTTTCAAAAACAAAAGCCACATGAACTGAATCATGTGGCTTTGTTTGCGGTGGAAACCTGGGGCCGTCGCTAAACCCCTAAATTTCCACCTGTTTGCTTAATTGGCGGCCTGAGATATGCTGCCTGTAATTGTGTTTTGCTCTTAATATTAGTAGCTCCAGAGATCGTGTTCGAAATTGAAAATCTTCTTATTGATCTCCTCAGCTTCACGCAAGGCCTGTCGGCCGTCGTGTGTATCTTTTAGTCTTCTACCGTCTGCAGTGGACTCTCGAGTGATTTGACTGTCGAAATAGCGCATTTCAAAGATATCTTCCCAGGTGAGTCTGATTGCATCGTTATGTGGGTTTATGGACTCGAATTTTACCAGATAGTCTCTGATTCCCGGATAGTGCATCCAGAATAGCGCTTCCTGTCCCCGCATCAAGCCATTTTCGTCGATTACATCTCGGATTGGAGCTATTCCTACGATTCTGCAGACCATTTGTCCTGCTTCTTCGTCGAAGATCCAATCTTCTTTTAGGCGATACTTTTGGTATTCAAGCGGATTGAAATCGTTTGCGACTTGCTTTTGAATGTATTGCTCGGATTCTATGTCATAGACCTCAACGGTGGAGGAAAGTTCTAGTTTGTTGACCAGGTCTGCTTTGCTGTACTCTTCTGTGAAGCTATCGTCGGTGTATAGTTTTACTTCGGGATTATCTTTAAGTATTGAAAACAAGACTTCGATCAGGGGTTGTTCTTTGCTGGCGAAGGTCAGGTTTCTTTTCTGTCGTACATCTATCTCTCTCCAAATCCTCTTGGACCAGAATACATCTGCTTCTCTAATATCGTCGTATGCAAGTGTGATTTTGTCTTTGGCCCCGGTTCGGTCGTAGGCTCCATCTCTAACCAGTGGTTCTTTTTCATCGACAATGCGATCAAAGATATCCTGTACATTTACTTCGTTGAATTCATCATTGGATTCTGTGCTCTCAATCACCGGATCCGGTTCGTTCCAACTTTCTGTCATGGGCTGAGCCAACAACTGATTTTGCATGGCAAAAATCAGACACAGCAGTGCTGTGATTTTCTGAAGTGTCTTCATAATAGTGGACAGTTTTACCTCAAGAAAATGTATGGATCAGCTCTATAGAAATTTCGTTTCGTTATGTAATCTGTACCCCCTAATAACGGTGGCTACTCCCGGTTTATTGTCCATCAACAATAAAAGGGCAACCCACAGGGTTGCCCTTTTGAAGAAAAAAGATTCTTGATAAATCGGATTGGACTATTTTACATTTAATAAGTTTACCTTTGATTTACATCCCAAATCCGTAGTAATAGATTTTGGAGCTACCAGGATAAACTCCTTCCAGCAGTATGCCTCCTGTGTTGGATCGCAGCGCGCTAAGTGCTTCTTCAACACTGGATACTTCTCTATTATTTATGTTGGTTATAATGAAACCTTCGCGTATGTCTGTACTGTCCTTCAAGCGTCCACGGCCCAGACTGCTGATTTGAACTCCGGAAGAAACACCAGCGGAAGCAAGTTCGGAAGGGCTTAGCTCTGCCAGTGTAGCACCTAGTCTATTCACGACAACGCCATTGCTTTCAGCCAGCGTAGTCAGTTCTGTGTTGCCATCCATATTGCGGAGGTTTACGGTAAGGTTTTTCTCGCTGCCTTTTCGGTTGATGGTCACTTCGACATCATCACCAGGTCGCTTTCGACCGATTGTCTCTTGCAGTTCGGGAGAACTTTTGACACTGCTACCGTCGATGGCCACGATCACATCTCCAGCCTGAATTCCTGCAACGGCAGCCGCAGAATTTGGAGATAGGGCATCGACATAGACCCCTTCGGTGATGTTTAGACTTAGCTGATCTGCAAGATCATTATCTAAATCTTTGATCATGACTCCCAGATAGGCTCTTTGCACCATGCCGAAGTCTTTGAGATCGCCTACCACTTTATACATGATATTTGAGGGAACGGCAAAAGAGTAGCCGGTGTAGGTTCCTGTAGGAGTAGCAATTGCCGAATTGATTCCAATTAGCTCACCTTCCAGGTTTACAAGTGCTCCACCGCTATTTCCACTGTTAACTGCAGCATCTGTCTGAATGAAAGACTCGATGGCAGATTGATCATCAAGAATATTTATGTTTCGTGCCTTTGCGCTTACAATTCCAGCGGTGACGGTGGAGGCAAGATTAAATGGATTTCCTACAGCCAACACCCATTCTCCTACTTTTACCTGATCGGAATTGCCGATAGGCAGAAAAGGCAGTCCTCTCTCGTCGATTTTTAGTACCGCCAGGTCTGTAGAAGGATCTTTGCCGATCAGGCGAGCACTGTAGCTGCGATTGTCATTCATCGTGACCTCAATTTCATCAGCTCCTTTGATCACGTGATGATTGGTGACAATCAATCCGTCGCTTTCGATGATCACTCCTGACCCAGAGGCAATGCTAATTCCGCCACCACCCTGGTCATGCGGTGATCCGCGAAAAGGTCCAAAGAAATCATCGCCAAAGAAGTCGCGCAGACTCTCGGGCGTAAGGGCATTATTTTCATTCCCTCCAACTTTTTTTGTACACTGAATATGCACAACAGCGGGAGTGGTCATTTCCGCTGCGCGGGTGAAATCCAGAGAAGCATCACCAGCTGCGAAGGTATTGGGCATGTTTGCCACCTGTACTGGAGCCGCAGTGCCTTCCGCCTGTTTGTTTACTTGAACAATTGTGTGCTCATTGAAACCAAGGTAGTAAAAGCCACCCAATGTAAACAGACCGCCTAGCAGGGCAGCAAAAACCAATGATGTTATTTTCTTCATTCTTGCTTAGGTATTTATCGATTAGTAGTATCTGGTAAACACCTAAGAAACGAGGAGGTTCCTTAGTAATTTTTTGGTTAACACTTTTTAACGGCACATATGACTCTTAGTTGACAGTTACAAAGCAGCTTAAGAGGAACATGGATGGACAGGTGATGGGCAATTTTCCCTGTCACCTGCTAGCTGAAGGAACTGCAGTTCTTGGGGCTGGTCTTAGTAACTGTTGAAAGCGATGCCAATAGAAAATTGCTGTATTCCCGGTCCTCGATCAGCTTCGAAAAGTTCGGTGAGTGCATAGAAGCCTACCAGATTGAAAGTGCCGTAACCTAATCTCACAGTAGTGCCCAATCTGTAGCGATTGATATTAGGAAGGCGAAGGTCCTTTACTTTAATGATATCAGTCGTATTTTGGCTAAGATCCTGACCTCGATATTTGCTATGTCCATTCAACAGATAGCCACCTCGTAATCCAAAAGCGATTTTCCAGCGGTTATTGTTTTTGTCAGGATTGCTTCGAATTCTGAGTTCCAGAGGAACCTCCAGATATCCGGTGGTCAATTTATTGTTTCTGTAGTCGATTTCCGACTGGATCGGTTCAAAGTAGGTGACATTACTGGTGTCTGTTGTGATAATGCCGTCGTGGTAGACATTGTTGATGCCAACTCCCACTCCAGGAGCAAAAGCCACATTGCCATTTTTGTCAAGTGGGATATCAAAACTCACATAGGTATTAATGCCTCGGTTGTACCACCTAAGTTTGATGTTATCCGGCTTGTTGATCCAGTTGTCGTGGTTGAATTCAAAGACAAGTCTGTCTTTGGAGGGATTCATTATCCTTGGCTTTTCATCCGGGTCTTTTTCCTGAGCGCTTAGTCCAAATGATAGCAAAACAACAAGCAGGGATAGCAATAATCGATTCATCTTAAGTACTGATTTCAATTGGCCGGCAAGATAGCAATCATTTATCTGGCCAATGGGATTAATGGCAAAATCATTTTCGGTCTATTGCTCCAGCCAACTGAAGCTTTCCAGGAAATGAACGATGTCTGGTCGCAGAAAATCAATCACAAGGTCCAGGGAGTCCCTGTTTGGTGTATGGTCAAAATATAAGGCACCCCTTAAGAAGTGTTTGCTTGTGTCGGTAAGAAAGAACTGTGTGGGTGAGGCAGCATTGCCTCCCACATCATATAGCAAACCATGAACTCCATTTGCGGTTACGATGGGTTTATCGTCAATGTAGTCGGCTTTTACCACGTGTTTGGTCGTCATCTTATAACTGTCTTCCACCAGTCTTGCAAAATTGTTCTTCGCATCAGTTTCATCCACTTCCTTGTAGCTCAGGTAGATTCTGCCTTTGAAGTATGGTAAGTCGATATTCATCCAACATGGGTTTTCGGATTCTTCTCCTGGGAACTGGTAATCTTTCGCGATCTTGCCATATTGAGGATATTCGAAGCTAAAGGGGCAGCCGGTATCTTCAATACGCTGATAAGCTTTCTCAGGCAGCTCAATACGAGGATAGGCCTTTGGTTTTGGCGTGTATGCTTGTTCGTCGCAACCGCAATGGAACAAGCAGATGATCACACAAAAGATCACTGAACTAAGCCCTCGGAGCCTGCTGCGGAATTTCATCATCATTTTTACTAAAGGATACTCGAACCTCATCAATGTGGTCATTATCGTCGTAGGAAACAACGCGGAAATTAATATTGAGGTATTTGATCTCAGTATTAACCTCCGGGAAAGTCCCGTGAATTTCCATGAGCAGTCCAGCCAGGGAATCCGAGTCACCTCTTACTTCGTCAAAAGTATATTCGTCGATTGCCAATGCCTTGCAAATGTCCAACAGGTTGGCCGATCCCTCGAAAGAATAATCGTTCTCACCATGCCGAACGAATATATCTACCTCGTCGTCAAACTCGTCCTGAATCTCGCCTACAACCTGTTCAAGTATGTCTTCCATCGTGATGATTCCGGCAGTACCTCCATATTCATCCACGACAATGGCCATATGCTTTCTGGTCTGTTGCATCTCAGTTAGTAGTTGGTCTACTTTTTTGGTTTCCGGAACATAGTAAGGGTTGCTGATCAGAATCTGCCAATCGAAATCGTCATTCTCATAGAGGTGTTTGAGTAGATCCTTTGCGTGCAGAATTCCAGAGATGTAATCGATTTCCTGATTGTGAACCGGTAATCGGGAATAGCCGCTCTTTGAAATAAGTTCACGTAATTGATTGAAACCTGTATTTAGCTCAACAGAAACCATATCCATCCTGTTGGTCATGATTTGCTTAACCGTCAGACCTCTTAAGCTTACGATACCCTTCAATATTTCGATCTCTTGCTGGTCGATTGCTGATTCGTCCACCATTCCGACTGATCTGTCGATTGCGTTCTGAAGCGCTTTGACGTTTATTTTTTCATTACCCCCTTGTTGGAGCCTTTTCTCGATAAAGGAAGTGGAATTAACCAGTAGAGAGCTAATGGGGTAAAATATCTTGCTAAGTAAATGCAGCGGACCGGCTGTCGTCCTGGCCAATCGAACATTATACTGGTTGGCGTATACCTTAGGGATAATCTCTCCAAAGAGAACCAATATGAAGGTAACCAGGACACCGTTAACCAGGAAAGCAAGCAGGCTGCCATCAGGCAAAACCAGCAGCATGTTCATCAAGAAAAAGCTGGTCGTAATGATGGCGATATTAAAAAGATTGTTGGCGATCAATATGGTGGCCAGCAGGTACTCAGGTTTTCGGAGAAGTTGCAGAATTTTCTTGCCGCTGCCATCCTCGCTTTTGAGGTCTTCCAGTTGATCAGTGGAAAGGGAGAAGAAGGCCACCTCAGAACCTGACACCATAGAGGAACCAAATATGAGCAATCCAATAAGCAGGCTTAGAGGAAAAACTGAAAAGTCGAGGCCATCGATGAAAAGTAGTAAGTGGGAATTTAGAATGTCTGCCAGCAAAGGCCAATAATCCCCTTCGGGAACGTCCACTAGAAGAACTTTTAGTGATCAAATACTTAAAGGAGCGCCAGCTCAAATATGGCTGGCGCTCCTTTCAAAAATAGTTGTTTACCAACACTATAGCAAGAAGCTTTAGCATTAGAAGTTTTCGTCGCTGATTCCGCGCAGGTAATTGTGTATCTCTCCGACAATATTTGGCAGGCATTCTTCATCAAATGGAGACTGAAGGTTGGCCAATTTCACCAAGCCCAGGAAAGACTTCGAACCGCCAGCCTTGCATAGCTTTAGATAGTCAGCAAAAGCCTCCTGTGGTTCATCATGTGCCTTTTTCCAAAACTGGAATGCACAAATTTGCGCCAGTGTGTAGTCGATATAATAGAATGGCAACTGGTAAATATGCGATTGCTTTTGCCAGTATCCTCCATTTTCCAGATACTCGTTATTATCGTAATCGATATTGGGCAAGTACTTCTCTTCCAATTCTCTCCAGGTCTTTCTCCTTTCTTTTGGAGTCATTTCGGGATTCTCATAAATGATGTGCTGGAATTCATCAACAGCAACACCATAAGGAAGGAAGAACAGGCAGGAACTTAGGTGTTCGAATCTGTATTTATCACTTTCTTCTTCGAAGAAATTGTCCATCCATGGCCAGGCAAAGAATTCCATACTCATCGAATGGATTTCTGCTGCCTCGTATGTTGGCCAGAGATATTCCGGCACTTCAATGTCTCTACTGGAATAGACCTGAAAAGCATGCCCTGCTTCATGGGTCAAAACATCGATATCGGCTGAGGTGCCATTGAAATTGGAAAAGATAAAGGGAGACTTGTGCTCTGTAATGTAGGTACAGTAGCCACCAGAAGCTTTCCCAGTTCTGTTGAGTACGTCCAACAACTCGTTTTCCAGCATGAATTTGAAGAAGGAATCCGTTTCTGGAGACATTTCCTCGTACATTTTACGGCCGTTCTCCAAAATCCACTGTGGATCTCCTTTTGGCTTTGGATTTCCTTGCTTAAAATACAACTGCGTGTCGTAAAACTTCATATCGTCAATGCCGATACGCTTGCTCTGACGTTCTCTCAATTCTACCGTGGCTGGAACCACATACTCTTTGACTTTGTCCCGAAACTTCTTTACCATCTCAGGCGTGTAATCGGTTCTTAACATTCTGGCATAGCCGAGTTCGATGTAATTCTTAAAACCCAGCTTTTTGGCCATTTTTGTTCTAACCTTCACCAGCTTGTCAAAGATCTCGTCGAGTTGATTTTGCTTTTTAGCGAGAAAGTCCCATTTGGCCTTGTTTGCCTTCTTGCGCATAGCCCTGTCGGTGGACATGCAGTAAGGATCCAGCGCTTTTAGATTTAGCTCTTGTCCTTCAAAATTGATTTTAGCGGATGCGATCAGTTTTTGATACTCGCTGGCAAGCATGTTCTCACGCTTCATGTCCTCAAGTATCTCTGGATCAAAGGTTTTTAAAGTCAAATCGGCAATCGCAAACAATTGATCACCAAACCTTTCGCTCAATTCCGTTCTAAACTTCGAGTTGACAAGTACTGCATAGTAATCGTTGATCAAGGCCTGAAACTCAGGAACATTTTGGTCGAAATATCCTTGCTCCGTTTCGAAGTCCTTATCTTCTATATTAAGGCTGTGTCTAATTGAAGCAATGTTGAACATTGAATCAAATTGAGACCGTAGTTCGTTAAGCTGATTGATCAAGGCTACTTGTTCTTCAGCGCTTTGTGATTTTGAGAAATCTTCGATAAGCGCCTTAAAGTCGGTCTTAATGTCTTCTAGCTTAGGGCGTTTGTAAGTGAACTGACTGAATTTCATATATTTAGGAGGGTTTCTTTGGTTCGATCAAAAATTAGACCAAGCCGCTCTTTAGTGCCTGTATCATGACAGATTAGCAGGCCGAAAGCATAATATTAACAGTAAATCAGACGATTTCACTGTGTAGCCAGCGACAGATGGTAAAGTTAGGCACTAAATGGCCTGCTTTGGTCGTGCATTGGATCGAATTCGGTCGTCAATCCGGCTCCGGAGAACAAAAAAAGCCGATTACCCAGAGGGTAACCGGCTCGTATAAAAAGTTTTCGCCTTTCGGCACTAATCTTATTTACTTACAGTAACAGCAACACGCTGAACAGCCATGTTGTTGAATTCGTCCCAAGCTGTCAAAACCAGGTTGAAAGAACCTAGCTCCGTAGGTGCGATAAAGTATGGGCTAGCATTTCCAGCGATTGCATAGCTGGTTTCGCTCAAGTCTACTGTGTAAGGGTATACTTCATTCGTATACTCAGTACTGTCAGCTGCATATTCCCAACTTACCATCATCTTAGCCAAAGCTCTGTTGTCCATGATGTCACCAGTAACATAAACATCATTATCACCTCCTGCGTCAGCAGAGTAAGGAATTGTTGGATCTGGAGGAGCAGACAAGGTAATTGTTGGAGCATCCAAATCTTCAGGATTTTGAATGTTGATCACTACTGAAGTAGTATCAGAAGTATTAACTGCATCATCTACAGCAAAGATTCTCAAAGTGTGTGGACCTGCACCAGTTTCTGACGGGATGTCAATAGTTCTCTCTGTTGCATATGCTGTTCCAGAGGCGCTGTTGTCCTCATATGCATAGTTAAATCCTTCTTTTGGTAGATCACTGAAGTTAGGTTCAATAGTGACTCTCCAATCAGAAAGTTTCACATCATCGAAAGCCGTACCATCTAAAGCGATAGCCTGGCCTGCGTTAAACAACTGACCCTCAGTAGGCGAAGTAAGGCTGATGCTCGGCTTAGTGGTATCTGCTTCGTCGTCCTCACAACTCCAGAATGTAACTACTGAACAAGCCAACATCAAGAACAAGATTCTCTTGAGTGAAATCATAGCTTATAAAATTTTGTATTGAAATATGATGATAAAATGAGTAATTTCTAAATCGGCCACAAAAGTACGTTTCTGACCGTCAAAATTCAAAAATCCAAGTATTGGACTTCTAATGCCTTAAGACTATGGCACATATGAATTGTCACTTCAATTCTTATTTGTTGCCACGGTACGATACGAAGACTTAAATGACAAGGTTGCCAGCTCCCTCAAAAAAATCCTCTTTAGATTGCCAAAATTCCCAGGTTTTCGTTGTTAAGGGACAGCGAATCAATAAATGTCCATTTTGACTTGCTGGAAATGATTTATCCATCGTTATTTTTCTCCACCAGCCAACAAGGATGCTGTCAAAAAATGCCTCGTCTAAATCATTTCCATCGGCGTCAAAATCGGACAGTTATTGATACCCTATCCCTAAACTATCTGCGTGATGACGGTTTGTAATCGCTCATCGCATTAGATTTGCAACAGCGGGAATCTAAAAGCAGAACTTTCTTTGCCAGGCCTTAGACAAAGATTCTCTTGATAATTTAAACCGAGCTCCTCCCAATAGTCAAAGAATATTGAATTCAACAAGTGATTCATCATGAAAATATCCACACTACTTTTTTCGCTTCTGCTTTGTTTTTCTGTACTGAATGCTCAGGATGTCCAAAACTCCAGCTTTGAGTTGATGCTTTCGGGACTTTTGTCCGATACTGTAGCTCAGATGGATGTGGACGATTTGAAGGAGCGTCCCTCGGCCGTATTATTGGACGCAAGAGCATTGGAAGAGTACGAGGTCAGTCACATTGCCGGTGCCAGATGGGTTGGCTATGAAGAGTTTAAGGAATCCTACGTTGCAGATTTAAACAAAGACGAGACAGTGGTGGTATACTGCTCCGTTGGTTACCGTAGTGAGCGAATTGGGGAGCGACTGGAAGCTCTGGGGTTTAACAATGTCTATAATCTATATGGTGGCATTTTCGAATGGGCTAATCAGGGACAAGAGCTTGTAAACACGGAAAAAGAAGACACTGACAATGTACATTGCTATTCAAAGTTGTGGGGTGTTTGGTTGGAAAAAGGCACAAAAGTGTACTGAAATCAGCGGCTAAGCTAAACACAGTCAATTCATAGCGCGATTCAATGCTATATGTACCAGCCTGTTGCAATTGAACATTGTGATTTTGCTCAACAAATACAGCCTCGATTGCTTATCTTTGTCAGATAGAAACGAAATTAATCTGACTTGAAGAAAGCTATTATCTTAATTGCATTATTGCTGGCAATCCTTCAACAGGTTCACGCTCAATTTGTGTTACTTGGCACCGCCAAGGAGCAAATGCAAAATGAGTTCAGGATCACCCACAATGCCAACTACGTCACTGGAGCGCTTTGGTCAGAAGAACCGGTCGATCTGAATCAACGCTTTGAACTGCACTTTGAACTCATGCTTGGCTGTGAAAACAATGGCGGGGCAGGTCTGGCATTTGTGTTTCAAAAGGTAGGTTTCTCTAGCCTCGGATCCGGGGAGGGAGACCTTGGTTTTGCTGGCTTGGCTCCTAGTCTGGCCGTGGAGTTCGATACCTATATGGATGAGTTCGACGTACCACACGATCATATCGCAATTATGAAGAATGGCCCCAATCACAATTCCAGTAATCATCTCGCAGGTCCGGTAATCGCAAATTTTGCTATCGTAGATATTGAAGACTGTAAAGATCACAAGGGAAAGATTATTTGGGAACCCATGAATCAGACCTTATATGTCTACTTTGATGGCATGATGCGTCTCTCCTATCGTGGAGACATCGTCAAGGAAATATTCTACGGAGCGCCAACAGTCTATTGGGGTTTCACCGGGGCAACTGGCTGCACCACCAATACCCAAATTGTCAAGATTCTTCCAACCCCTCCTGCCCCGCTTGAGGTCGATGTAAAGATTGAACAACCACAATGTGGTTTGGCAAACTCCGGCTCGGCCAAGGTGACAACAAACCGCTGGGGAAGCAAGTACTCTTGCAAATGGTCTACAGGTGACTCCTATCCAGAGATCAAGGAGTTGGAGTCTGGTGAATACTCCGTGACTGTCACCAATGAATGGGGGGAACAGGTAGTGAAGTTTTTCAACATTCATGATGGCAGCCCCATGGAAATCATAGTGGATGAAGCCAAACAAGAAATGTTAGAAATAGTGGGTGGACAAGCTCCTTTTGAGTCAATCAAGGTTAGAGAATTTGTCATTGGCAATGATGCTAAGATAGACTTTCGTACTGATGGTATAAGCGTGCAAGATGGAGAGATTATGACTTTTGAGGTCCAGGAAGGAGCCCCTGACCCAAGGCCATACATCAGGGAGAATTATCCAAATCAGAAAGTGTATGAATTCCTTGTCATCAAAGTCAAAGATGTTAAAGGTTGTACAAAGAGCCACTACTTCCCGTCTCCTGATCTGAAGGTTCCCAAACCGGAGCCTCCTGTTGAGGTTGTAGAAGAAGTGGAAGAGGAAGTCATTATCCCAGAGCCAGTCGTTGAAGAAGTGCCCGAACTTGAAGAGCGTACGTCGGTCTCTGGATTGGGACTACTAAATGGCATGCCGATCATTTATGAAGGCAATAAACCTGTTGCTATTGGTGATCGGGAAATCATACACAAGCAGAGCAAAGTAATGCCTGTCAGAAGTAAGAGTGTAAAGATTACCGTTTGGGACACGGAGGAAATAGACGGTGATATTGTATCTCTCAATTTCAATGGCAAATGGATACTTCAAAACTATCAACTCAAACGCAAGAAAAAGAAGCTTAGGGTCCAGTTAATCCCTGAGCAAGACAATTACCTTATCCTCTATGCACACAATGAAGGTAGCCGCCCACCGAACACAGCAGCCTTCGCAATTGTTGATAGTAGAGGGGTGCAGCATATCGCATTGAGCTCCGATCTGCAATCCTGCGGAACCATTAACTTCAACTATCGGGAGTAAGCAAAAACGAATAGGATGGAAACATATCGAGCAAGAATCGCCAATACTGTTAAGTCCTATATTGCTGATGCCATAATCGACAGCCCTTCCAATGCACGGCGGCTGAAAGAGCATTTCACTGGCCGTTCCAAATCCAGGTACAATCAGGAGGATGAGCTGAGTCTCAACACTGCGGTAAGTAACTCGGCTGCCTGGATCTTGAAGCTTGGTACTAAGAGCTTCGATCTACTACAGGGGCCAGCAATGGCAGAACTCGGATGGCTTGCTATCAAAAGAAATCAACGCGGACTCAGTCCACTGGAATATCGGGAGGCTGAAAAAGTTTTTGCCGGGACTATCCCCTTATACCGGATCAATATTGATGAGAAGTCACTGATGGCTTTTGTAGGGGCAAAGTTTGCCGGAGCTCGGCATATGGGCGTGACCACATTCCATACCATCAACTTTACTCGCAGACTGCGTTGTACCAAAGGCAGTTCAGATATGGCTTGGCTAATTCATGAACTGGTACATGTGGCGCAAATGCAGCAAGTAGGAAGCCAATACACTGTGGAGGCTTTGCACGCACAATTTACAGAGGGATACCACTACGGGGGGCCAGAGGCGCTGGAAAACAAGGCGCTATGTGAGTTCAATCGGGAGCAGCAGGCTATGATAATTGAGGATTATTACCACTGCGTGCTTTACAAGAAAAAGCATCGCAGATATGGTAAGCTACCAGCCAGGCTATATAAGGAGAAAGTAGAGGAAATGCGTAGAGGAGAACTCTAACAATTGTTGTAGAAAGACTTCGGTCGTAATACTAAGCCAAATTCTTGCGCAGAGAACAAATGGTGAGATTGCCACGACTATGGTAATGTACCTGATCCATGATGCTATGCATCAATGGAAGTCCTAATCCACCACAGCGGCGAGATTCTACGTAGGCATTTATGTCCGGTCTTACAGAGGCCGCTCTACGGCCGCCCTTCATTTTGCCTACATCATAGATATCCACCTGCATTTGCTCATCCTTTATCGCAACATCCATGCTTAGCTGGCGGCTCCCGTCGCAACGATTGCCATGAATAATTGCATTGGCACAGGCTTCGTCAATGGCGAGAACAATTCTGTTTCTCTTGGTCTCATTGACACCGTATTTAGCAAGATACTGGCTTATCTTTTGCCTTACTTCACGAAGGCTGTTTTTAGAACAAGGGAAGGTATAGGTTATTTTCATGCAGACCAGGCATTTAGATGATCTAAAGCGGTTGACTTGTCCTCGTATATTGATAAAACCTTGTCAAGACCTACGATTTTAAATACATCATGCACAACACCTGACATATTGTAAAAACCCAGGAATCCGTCTTTTTCCTTAAAATCTTTCAACACAGATATAAATACTCCTAGACCAGCAGAGGAAATATAGGTCAATTCTTCGAAATCAAACAGGATGAGGTACTGCTCATCATCAAAGAGCTGTTTGATCTTTTCATTCAAGGGCAGGGCACTACTAGCATCCAACTCCCCAGCTAACTTCAGAACGGCACATCCGTCCTCCATACATTCCCTAATCTCCATTACATCGTTACATTAACACTCTCTTAACAAAAATAATTCAAATAAAGACCACATTTCTGCCATTTTTTTGCTCATTGCACTTTTATGATCATCAGAGAAGCATCGTCTCGATGTAAATCACCAACCGTGAAAGCCTTAAATTCGCTATAAATCCTGTCACGAATGGCATTAGCATCCAAAAAACGACTCTTCATCAAGGTCTTTAGCAGACGATCATAGTCAAAGGGCTCGCCTGTCTTTGCATTTCTTCCTTCACTGATCCCGTCTGTATACAAGGCAATGATATCGCCGGTTTCTAAAGGCAATTCATAGATCATCTGATGATGCACAAATTGCTCTGACTCCATGATTCCCAGGGCAATACCATCGTCTTCCAAATATCGCGCCGAATCCTGTGTTGCAGAATAGATAAGCAAAGGACAGTGTCCTGCACGACTATAGACCATCTTCCCGAGCTCAAAGTCCAATAATACAAGAGTGAATGTAATGAACAAGCCTTGTTTTACACAGTTATTGACCGATTGATTTGCCAATTTCATAAACTCTGCCGGTTCCAGCTCCAATTGTATCAAAGATTGAAAGATGCCCTTCAACTGCGCCATATGAAAAGCAGCGGAAGTTCCCTTGCCGGATACATCACCAATCACAAAGGCAAATCGGTCTTCCCCAAGCCGAAAAAAGTCATAATAATCGCCTCCAACTTCCAAAGCCGATTCCGAAAATGCCGATACCGAAACATAATCATTCTTGGGAAAGGAATCCGGCAACAGGCCCCTTTGAACCTTGCGAGCTACCCTCATTTGCTCCATGTCCAATTCCGCCTCAATCTTCGACTTCAACAAAGACACATTTTCATAAACCACTTTCGACTGTTGTATATAGCTCTTCCCCATCCCGATCATATAATCGTCAAAGCCGTCTTCAAACTCTTTCAGTAGACCAATTTTACCCACCAGCTCCCCTTCAACACGAATAGGATAAACCAGCATAGACTGATATCGAATACTTCCATTACCATTTAGCGACAGAGTTTTCGGCGATAGCATGGGGAAGTAGATATGATCAGAAGCTGTCTGCTTCTCAAACCGAGCATCAAAAGACAATGACCTTTCAAGTAGTTCAATATCATCCACTTCCACGCCTTCCGCGATCTGCATTGGCTTTCGCCGGTTCTCTCGCAATTCCAGCCAGCCAGCATCACTAAAAGTATTGCTCATGCACACACTAAACAGCTTCTTAAATACATCTTCAGGGCTGTCTCGATTCAGAATCATATCATGCAATTCCTGGTAGCTCTTGATCTCCGAGTCCTTATCCTCCATCACCGAGGAAATAGGAAGATTGAAGAACAAAGCCAAAATGGAAAAAACACCATAGATCAGCACCATGCCGATGATCAGGTACAGAAACAGATTCCTCACCGGATGCTCCAGCAAAATCAGCGGTAGGTCGATACGCTCCAGTTGTTGCCAAAGCCCAATAACTACCAGTACAATCACAGACAGCAAGCCAATACTTAACCAGTGATTGGCCCGATCTTGAAATGCGATCCATTTGATTCGGGTTGCCAAAATCATACTTAGGGTGATTCCTGTCGCCCAGGCCAGTTGCAGCGGCAGTCGAGGCATGCTAAAACCCTGAAAGCTGGCGATACTAGCCGTAATTGTCAGCAGCGCAAATAGCCGCCAAAGCAAGATTACAGAACGCTTCTTCTGATAGAACAGCAATTTCTTGAACAGAAACAGTACAAAGAGCAGATACACCAGCACCACATACAATCGCATAAAGTCGATCAACTGCGACAGCAGCTCCCCTTGCCAGGGATTAGAGACCAGTCGCTTGGAAAAGTCTGCCATCAAAGTGCTGGAAAAGGCCAAAATACCCGTAATTGTCGCCACGGTAAGCAAATGATCCACCGATCTGAATCGCCGCACATTCACCATAGCCCGGAAATACAGAAAATGCCCCGCATAGCTAAGCACCAACAGTCCGCTGCACACAAACAGAGGCAGGGCTCGTCCGATCGGCTCCAGCGTATGCCAGCCAATCACGAGCAGATAGGCAATCAGGCCTATCACCAACCAGTGAGTGTTACGTTCTTCCATTTAGTGCGGATGCTATGGCAGCAAGATACGTAACTGGTCATTAATGAATTTCCACTACGCGAGCTTAGTGACGATTTATCTCATCACTAGTGCCAGCTGGTCTACAGTTTTTCTTTGTTATTTGTTTTGGAGCGACGCTTTTTCGTTCGCGTTACCGGCTTGCCCGTGCTCCGCTATTATTCGGCACCCATGCAGCTGTTCCTGCACAGCACAGGCCATCTCTCCTATCGTCGAGCTACCCTGTGCCGGCAGTCACTACGCTGCCTGGGCACCTCATACCGCTTCGCCCGGGGCTATTTTGCACGGTCTCTCCTTCGCGTATCAGAAAAAGGACTTTGCACATACTAATGCAGTAGCCAATGACGGTACTTGAGTGTAGCCGAAAGGCCCGTTATTGGCGGACTACGGAGTTGGTAATGAACAGTATATGTAACAGAAACGCTAATCTCCGTAGTCCGTCTTCAACGGGCGCTTCGACTTCGCTCAGCGACCGTTGAAGACTCCAAATTGGGTTTTTACTCACTCTGGCGGCCGCGGCTATTTTGCACAGTCTCTCCTTCGCGTACCAGAGAATTCGGTGCGGGGAATGTTCACAGCTCCGTCGCGCCAATCTTCCAGTTTAGTCGGAAGCTTGAGTTCACAAGAATGGTGCTTCGATGCTTGGTGTGACATCTTGTCGCCAATGAGCTGAGGAGTGGATAGTTCTGCTGACACGTGGGAGCTTGGTGCAAAATAGCCCCGATGGAAATGGAAATGCAGGTGGTAGATGGGCGACTGAGTGTGCCACTGATGGGGGCTGCGACCAAAGGAGCAGACCGCAGCAGTGGATACACGAAGCGCGCAGATACTGCCTGCATTGGAGTGGACAGCGGGTAGAGCGGTTCCGCGAAGGGATTGGCTTCGCTCCTATTTAATTTTTCGAAGTATTGAGAAAGAGCGTAGAAGTTTCCTCAATTGCGGTCCAAATCAGTAGGACCCGGACGCATTACCGAATTAGGCCTGCGTTGGAGGGCCACCGATAAATGGTGGTTGCGAGCCAGCGTCGATATCTTTTATGGTACCGTTTATATTCTCGAATTTGTCCAGGTTTTCTTTGAGAGCGACCAATAGTCTTTTGGCGTGTTGTGGGGTGAGCAAGATTCGGGATTTAACTTTGGCTTTGGGCATTCCGGGCATAATTCGCACAAAATCGATGACGAATTCAGCGTTGGAATGGGTGATGATGGCGAGGTTGGAATAGATTCCGTCGGCCACATCTTCGGGAAGCTCAATGTTAAGTTGTTTCTTTGGAGGAACTTGATCAGCCATGTCGAATTTTTGTTAGTCGTTAGTGCGCAAAAGTACAACAAATCGAGAAATGTATCAGTATTCTTATCCCAGGCCTGCGCTTACTGTGGACAGTGTAATTTTTGGTTTTGAGGCCGGCCAGCTTAGTGTTTTGCTTATTGAAAGAGCTAATGATCCTTATCAAGGAGCCTGGGCCTTGCCAGGAGGCTTTGTGGATCAAAATGAAGATCTGCCAGTGGCAGCAGTGCGAGAACTAGAGGAGGAAACGGGCCTGCGGGGGATTCCGCTTAGGCAATGTGGCGCCTTTGGAAAGTATGGCCGTGATCCGCGTGGACATACTGTGACGGTGGCTTACTATGGGTTTGTAGATAAGGGTACTGTAGAAGCGATTGCTGCGGATGATGCCGCCAACCTGGCCTGGTTTGATATTCATTCCCTGCCTGAGATTGCTTTTGATCACCGCGAGCTTGTAAGCGCTGCTTGTCGAATCGGGATGGAGCAGATTGCGCTGGGAAACTGGGCCCAAATTTGTCACAATGTGGATGCAGAAGCGGCAGACATCGATAAGCTTCTTGCAGCAGGACTTTGATGATTCCTGGCTTGCATAATTGCTGCTTGTAGATGGCTGTGGTCTGGTATAGGCAAAATGAAATTTCGCCCATAAAAACTGCTTCAGGATAGTATCTTTGTGCCTGATTAACAGAAGCTCACAATTGCGACTTATGACAACAACTGCCGAACTTATGGACATCGCGACTCAGATAAGACGGGATGTGATCAGGATGGTGCATGGGGCGAAGTGTGGCCATCCCGGTGGAGCAATGGGATGTGCTGAATACCTAAGCGCCTTGTTCTTTCGTGTGATGGATCACCATCCGGAATTTAATATGGATGGGCTGAATGAGGATATCTTCTTTTTGTCTAATGGACATATTTGTGCGGGATTGTACAGTGTGCTGGCACGTTCCGGCTATTTTCCGGTTGAGGAGTTGGGGACATTCCGCCAGCTTGATTCGCGTTTGCAGGGTCATCCGGCCACACATGAAGGACTTCCCGGAATTCGGATTGCCACCGGATCATTGGGGCAAGGATTATCGGTTGCTGTTGGGGCGGCTTTGACAAAGAAACTAAATGATGACAAACATATCGTCTATAGCCTTCATGGAGACGGTGAATTGCAGGAGGGCCAAAATTGGGAGGCATTCATGTTTGCGGCTCACCACAAAGTAGACAATATCATTGCGGCTATAGATTGGAACGATGCCCAGATAGATGGTACAACTCAGGATGTGATGGACTTAGGCGATTTGGAGGCTAAGATCAAATCATTTGGATGGGAAGTGCTGGTGCTGGATGGCAATAAAATGGAGGAAGTACTGGATATGCTGACTGCGGCTAAGGCTTTAGTAGGCAAGGGTAAGCCGATTGCATTGTTGCTTCGTACCAAGATGGCTGCAGGTGTTGATTTTATGTCTGGTAATTACAAATGGCATGGCAAGGCGCCTAATGACGAACAAGCGGAGCTCGCATTGGCACAATTGGAAGAAACCTTAGGCGATTATTAATCAGGAAGATGAAGTTAACGACAATCAACAAAGCGACAGCCAAAGATGAGCTGAAGGAAACCAGGGCCGGTTTTGGACAGGGTATGTATGAGTTTGCCAAAGCCAATTCCAAGGCAGTTTTGCTGACAGCGGATCTGGCAGGTTCGATGCGGATCAACAAGTTTATGGCGGAGTTTCCGGATCGCTTCTTCAATTGTGGGGTTGCGGAGGCGAATATGATAGGTCTGGCAGCAGGCATGACAATTGGAGGCAGGATTCCATTTACGACAACTTTTGCCAATTTTTCGACTGGACGTGTTTATGATCAGATTCGGCAGTCAGTGGCCTATTCTGGTAAGAATGTAAAGATATGTGCTTCTCATGCCGGTTTGTCTCTTGGGGAAGATGGCGCGACCCATCAGATTTTGGAGGATATTGGAATGATGCGCATGCTGCCGCATATGCGTGTGGTTGTGCCTTGTGATTATACCCAGACCCGATTGGCAAC
>JAHDEE010000031.1:0-20777 GCA_020629005.1 Chitinophagales bacterium | reverse complement strand
GGCTGTGTGGTGACTGCCGAGGAACATCAACGCAACGGTGGGTTGGGAGATGCCGTGGCGCAGGTATGTGCACGTCATGAGCCTGTGCCACAGGAGTATGTGGCTGTGGAGGACAGTTTTGGCGAGAGTGGTCCACCAGCGGCATTGCTTGCCAAGTATGGCCTGGATAATGCGCATATCGTTGAGGCTGCGAAGTCGGCAATCAACAGGAAGAAGGCATAAATGCGAAGAATAAGCAGTCTTTGCCGCTAAAGCATTGAATCTGTGCTGTTATAATTTTACAAGCTTTTCAACTTTATTATCTTGCTTGATAGTTTTCAAGTCCAGATATCCTTTTTACATCAATTATGACTATGGATACGCCGATAAGCGATGAACAAATATTAGAAGACTTCAGTAATCCTGCTACCAAGGAGCGTGCCTTTGGCCAACTGGTTGATAAGTACCAGCAGAAGCTGTACTGGCATGTGAGAAGAATGGTGGTGGATCATGATGATGCTAATGATGTGATTCAGAATATGTTCATCAAGGTTTGGAAGAATCTAGGCTCGTTCCGACAAAACTCAAAGCTTTACACCTGGTTATACCGGATTGCCACCAATGAGTCGCTGACCTTCATACAGAAGCGAAAGCGGCGGCAGTCTACGCCTTTGGAAACAGAGGATTACAGCATTGCAGAGCAGCTATCCGGAGATCCCTATTTTGACGGGGATGCCGCGCAGATCAAGCTTCAGGCTGCAATCGATTCTCTGCCACCTAAACAGCGTCAGGTATTCTTGCTGCGGTATTATGATGAAATGAAATACGATCAGATGTCAGAGGTTTTGGAGACCTCGGTAGGGGCCTTAAAAGCCTCGTATCATCATGCCGTGAAGAAAATCACGAAATATATGAAGGATGATTAAACGCGGCTGGGCTAAATACATCTAAAGCCCAGTAACCAGCTTATGAAAACGAGAGACGAAATATTACAGGAATTGCGGCAAATTGCTCCCGAGTTGGAGCAGTTGCTTGAGCAGCAAGCTTTTCTCTTGCCTGATGACTATTTGTCTGGCCTTAGAGAGGAGATTTTGGCGTCTGTACGCTATTCGGAATCTACAAGTGATCCGGATGTGTCTTCGCTAGTTAGGGATAATTCCTTTACTGTGCCGGCAGATTATTTTGCTGGTTTAGCGGCTAGCGTCCGTCAAAAAGTTTCTGAGCTGGAATCGATGGAAGATCCTGAACTCGATTTAGGTACTGAGGTTCCTTTCGAGGTTCCTGCTGGTTATTTTGATCAGTCCAAGTCTTCGATTATGGAAGAGATTGCCGAGTTGGCAGAAATTGAGTCCTTAGAGCAGGAGCTTGCTGAGCTTAGCGATGGCGGATTTGATGTTCCTGCTGGCTATTTTGAGCAGCGTAAGAGCGATCTTGTTTCCGATATAGAAGTGTTGGCGGAGATTGATTCTTATGAAGAGGAGCTGAACGAGCTACACGCTGACAGCTTTACGCTACCTGCTGATTACTTTGCTGAGAATGCTGATCAATTAAAAGACATTCCAGCTTTGGAGTCATTGAGAAGCATTGATGGAGAGCCCTTTAAGGTTCCGGCCGGTTATTTCGAGAAAAGTGCGGCCGAGATTAAGCGCAAGGTATCGATTGACGAGGGAGTGCCGATGCCAGGTAAGGCAAAGGTTGTGCCTTTGCCAAAGCAGGGAGAAAGAGCTCCGCGCCGTGGGCGAGTTGCGAGTATGTACAGGTATGTTGCGGCAGCGGCGGCAATGTTGACGCTGTTTGCGATTGGGACTTACCTGTTTCAAGGTGATTCAGTTGTGAGGCCTGGTTTCAATGATCAGTTTGCTCAGCTCAGTGACAAGGAAGTCAATGATTTCTGGGCTTATCTATCAGAGGATATTGAAGATACGCCTGGTATGGCTGAAGCAATTGCGATGATTGATGCTCCTGCCGAGGGTGACATTTTTGAACTGATGGGAGACGATATCACTCCGGAACAAATGGAGGAGTTTTTGTTGGAGGAAGAGCTCTGGGATGATTCTTTTATCGAGGGTATTTAATTAGAAATTTAGCACTATGATGAAGATAAATACTTCAAATCTAAGGAGGATGGCAAAAGTTGTCTTGCTGATGCTGTTGGTACTTTTTGTCCAGCAAGACTACGCTTCTGCTCAAGGCAGCAAAGATACTTACAATCGTATGAAGACGGTCTATGTACTGGAGCAGCTTTCATTGGATAGTGATGCAGAGGCTAAGTTTCTGCCGATTTATCGGCAGTATCTGGGCGACAAGGATGCTCTTCGTGAGAAGGTAAAGGAAGAAACCAAGGGAGCAACGGATATGGAGGGTCTTTCGGATCAGGAATATGAAGAGCTCATCAATAATCACATGGCGTTTAAGCAGCGTTCGCTTGATTTGGATAAGAAGTTTCAGTTAGATTTGAAGACTATTCTTAGTCCCAAAAAGATAGCTGAGTTGTACTCTGCTGAGAAGGATTTCATCCTTGAAATGCGAAAGAAGATGCGCAAACGATGATCCAAAAGTGCATCTGAATAAACGAATGAAATAGAGCGGAACCTAGAGGTTCCGCTTTTTTTGTGTCCATGCGAAAAATCGAAAAATCGGTCGACTACAAGGCATTTCTGTTTTATTGAAGTGGCCAATAAGGTGCAAAGCTTGTCTTAATTCATGTGCGGTCAAAGTTACTGCTCTAGCTGCGTTGGGTTGATAGATGTCGGACACGTAGCCTGTCTATTGATTGTGAGGGTCTTAGCGGCATTATTGACTAAATGCTTTCGGTTTCATTGATCGATAATGTTAACTTTGCGTTTATTTTATGAATCCAGAATTAGCAGGAAGTTACAAGTTATGCTCATATATCGAACTTTTATTGGATGTTTAGTGTGTGCGCTGGTATTGGTAATGGTTGTCGCTACTGTGGGTTGTTCAAAGGAAGAAGGTGTAGGTGGGCGATCAACGATCAAGGGTAAAGTTTATGCCCGAGAGTACAATTTGATCGGTGCTCAATTGGATGAATACTTTGTAAGTGAGGAAAGGGTTTATATCGAATATGGCGGCCAGGGAGATTTCTATGACGATGAAGTGCGAACAGACTATGAAGGTCGCTACGAATTCGATCATTTGTATGAGGGCACCTACACCATATTCGTTTATTCGGCTTGTGAGGAAGAATGTCCTGGCGGAACAGAGCCTATTTTTGTGACCGTTGAGGTTCCCTCGTCCAATGAAGTGGTAGAGGTTGGTACTATAGATATAAGAAAGTAGAATGATTGATACAATGATACAGTCGACAGCAGGTAGGAAGGTCAATTCTGATGTTGAGGCGGTATTAGCAAGCTTGGAATCGGTGGATCTAGCTGGTTTGGATCAGGTGAAGCTGTTGAATCGAGTCGATACGAAAGCCTTTATGCCGGCTAGGCTTTTGCCTAGATTGCTGGAATTGATTAAAGACGACTATTACGTTCTTGATACTGCCAACACCCGAGCAGCATCTTACAATTCGCTTTACTACGACACGGAGGATCTTGGTCTTTATACCTTGCATCACAATCGCAAGCTGAATCGATATAAAGTTCGGTACCGGGAATACGTAGAGTCCAAACTGGCATTTTTCGAGATCAAATTCAAGTCCAATAAGGGCCGCACGGAAAAGTCCAGAATCAAGGTACCAGGGATCAACATGTCTTTTCAAGACAGGGAAGTGGATTTGCTACGTGAGAATACGAATCTGGATTTGGATTCACTAGTTCCAAAACTGTGGATTAACTTCAATCGGATTACCTTTGCATCTCGCAAATTCGACGAGCGCATCACCTTTGATTTGGGTTTACATTTTATAGCTGATGACAAGTACACAGATTATGGGCAGATTGTTATTTGTGAGATTAAGCAGGGTTCATTTAGTCGTGGATCTGCTGTGCTTACGGCCATGAAGAGTCTCAATATCCACCCAAGAAAGTTAAGTAAGTATTGTCTTGGTGTTGTGAGTACCTATGATCAAGTGAAGCGTAATCGCTTTAAGAAGAAGCTGAGACAATTGGAAAAAGCAATTAAAGAGTAACATGGTTGAGCTGATAGAAAATTTTAGATTCCTTGACATCAAGCTCATTGATGTTGAAGATACGCTGATGTTGCTTGTTCGTTTTCTCTTAGACTTTGTAGTGACTTATGCGATAGTACGAGGGATTTACTATCCACAGAGAAAACAAAAGGAATACTTCTTTACCTTCATTGGACTAAATACACTGATCTTCTTCGTGTGTTATCTGATGAGCAGTGTGGATTTGGGCCTTGGATTCGGATTTGGTTTGTTTGGGCTTTTTGCAATTATGCGTTATCGGACTACCACTGTTCCGGTGAAGGAGATGACCTATCTGTTTACAATTGTGGCTATTGCGGTGGTGAACGCGATCAGTACAAAGAAGATTAGCTATGCGGAGTTGGTTATTACCAATTTGGCAATTATCTCCATCATCTACTTTTTGGAGAAGGTTTGGTTTCCAGGTCAACAGTCGGAGGGAATGCTTACCTATGAGAAGATACAGAATATCAAGCCAGTGAATAGAGAGATCATGCTGACTGATCTGCGGGAGCGTACAGGCTTGGACGTGGAGAGCTTTGATGTGGTATATGTGGATTTTCTCAATGATACCGCAAAAGTGAAAATCTACTATAAATCCTAGCCTGATGAAGGCGTCCCACATACTTATCGTTAGATTTATTTTGTTGCTTTGCTTGGTCTGCTCTGCTGGCCTGGGAGTTCATGCGCAGGAACAGAGTGATTTTGAATCCTGGAATTATCTGCGATTCCGATACAAAATGAGCAAAAAGCTTGCTGTCTCTTTTGAGCAACAATTGCGACTCTCAGAGAATGCTAGTCGGATGGATAACGTATTTTCGGAAGTGCAGGTTTCTTATCGGCCGGCAAAGCGATTGGAATGTACGGCGGATTATCGACTTGCGTTCCGTGGTAGCGCGGTAACTCACAGAATTTTCACAAATATTACTGCAACAAAACGCTATAAGCCTTTTGATCTAAGTGGGCGGCTTCGATTGCAGCGTACTTACGAGCGGCATTCGAATCCCACAGATTATGTTCGCTTTAAGCTTAAGCTACGTTACAGTCGCAAGAAGATAGATTGGAACCCTCACGTTGCAGCAGAATTGTTTTACAACGTAGGCTATAAGGGAAGCCGATTTAATAACTATCGATTTGAAGTTGGGACCAAGTACAGAATCAATAAGCGTTTGGATGGTGCCATCCTGTTGATCCATCAACAGGAAATCAATCGGGAAGATCCCTGGCTCACCAATATAGTGAAGCTGGGCCTGGTATATGGACTATGATTACCAGCTACCCTCTTCGTCCAGCTCTCGGAGTTGTCTTTTCAATTGAGCCTTCTTAAGTTTCTTCTTCTTTTTCTTTTTGAGCAAGTGCTTTGAATACTTGTTGGAGGCGAAGTATCCGGCAACGTACATCAAGAAATCTGAGAAGATTAGCTGAGCAGAGGACATTCTATTTCGGAAGTCAGGATGGGATACGAACTTGTTTACTTCTTCAGGCAGGTTTGCGTTTTGCACGGCATCCGACTGCAGAAATTTTGTGACATGGTGCACCGGATGGTAATCCATGCGAAGTTGGTTTAGGGACTTAAGCAGTTCTTGTTCTTTTAGCTCCAGCTGAATTCGCTGCTTTTCCTTTTCAACGTGGTATCTAGCATTTTTCTTTTTACCCATCTCTTCTGATTGCCTTTAGCACTTTCACCATTACGCTGTCGGTGATCGTCTTTTTAACAAATAGCTTGTGAATCAAGGCATAGAGCAGTAGCAGAGAAACATGAAAAGCTGCAATAACGCCGAAGCCTTTCACTGCGCTTCCCATCAGTTGGCTGAAAGCAAATCCAGCAAACATCATCACAAAGAAATAGGCAAGTAGGGCTAAAACTAAACTAACCACTATGAAGACTGCAGAGGATAAACCTGCGCCGACTTTTTCAGCACTATCGAGGCTGTGATACTCAAGCTTGAGCTTGGAATACTCTCCCAGGTGGGTAGCCACCTGCTTTATTGCTGAATATCCATCGACACTATCTAGTTCTTGTTTAAGTTCTTCTTCAGTCTTCATAGTGGGGTAGTTGCAAATTTTAGTCTACAAACTCAGTTTTGATGTTGCCATTGATGTTCTTGGCAGCATCCTCAACGATTTGTTCTGTGTTATTCTTCAGATCGTTCAGTTTTTCAACTCCATTTTCTTTGATAGCAGAAAACTTGTCAAAGCCCTTTTCAGTTTGAGCTTTCATCTCAAGTTGCATTTTTTTTGCTTGCTTATTGAGTTTCTTTCTCATTTTCTTTCCGCTTGATGGCGCCATCAGCAAAGCGGCAGCAGCTCCAACGGCAGCACCTGCGAATAGTGTGAAAACATTTCTCATTTTGTCTGTAATTTGATAAGAGGTCTAGAAATTTTGTTCAAAAATACACTTTCACGCTTGTAAATTCAAGGCATACAGTGTGTTCGCACTAAGCTGCAATTCTCGCACCAGAAATGTCAGCCACAATGCCCGCTTTAGGACGAAGAGCGGAACTGGAGTAACAAATTCCACCATCTTTAAAACAACAAGTGTCAGCTATTGGTTTGCCGAAGAATGGCGGCAAAGGCAAAAACATCCATAAAACTATTGTACATAGGTACCGGAGCTACCCTAATCACATCTGGTTCACGCCAATCGGCAATAATTCCACGCTCAGTAAGGCTATTGAAAGTCTCTTTTCCGCTTCTGTGTGCTACAATTGAAATCTGACATCCTCGGGAAGCAGGTTCGGAAGGTGTCAATATCTTATAACGTTCTTCTCCGGCTTCGCGATTGATGTCCTCAATCAGGAACTCCAGGAAAGCGGTCAACAGTAGACTCTTTTTGCGCAAGTTGGCCATGCCGGCTTCAGCGAATAACTCGAGTGCCGCTTTGTGCGCTGCCATCGGCAGTATTTGGGCATTGCTGATTTGCCATCCTGCAGCTCCTTTCTGCGCAAGGAACTTGTCCGGCATTTGGAAGCGGCTTTTTTCATCGTTGCCCCACCATCCCGCAAATCGATGCAGTTTGGTGTTGTTTCCATGTTTCTCGTTAACAAATACTCCACTGGTGCCGCCAGGGCCTGAATTGAGGTATTTATAAGAGCACCAGACTGCGAAGTCCACCCCCCATTTGTGCAATTTGAGCGGCACATTTCCAGCAGCATGCGCCAGGTCAAAGCCCACTTTTGCCCCTGCACGGTGACCGGCTTTCGTGATTGCTTCCAAGTCAAAAAACTGTCCGGTATAATAGTTGACTCCTCCTATCATGACAAGTGCTAATTCGGAACCGAGCTCTTTGATTTTGTCTATGATATCTTCTGTTCTGAGCGTTACTTCTCCTTTTCTTGCCTTGATTTCAACAATTGCATCTTTGGCTTTGAAGCCATGATGTTCAGCTTGACTGGCAACGGCATACTTGTCGGAAGGGAATGCATGTTCTTCTATCAGAATCTTGTAGCTTTTTGAAGTAGGCCTGTAGAAGCTTACCATCATCAAGTGAAGGTTTACGGTAAGGCTATTCATGATCACCACTTCTGAAGGCTTAGCACCTACAATTTTTGCTGCTTCTTTGTTGACGAAGTGATGATAGGAGAACCAGGGGAACTTGCCATGAAAGTGGCCTTCGACGCCCAGTTCTTTCCAATCCAGGAGCTCTTGCCGAATGTGTTTTTTTGTGGATTTTGGCTGCAATCCGAGTGAGTTGCCACACAGATAGATGCAGGTTTTCCCGTTGATCTTTGGAATATGATACTTGCTTCTAAAGTGGGCAAGAGGATCTGCTTTATCGAGACTTCGTGCGCAGCTGATGGTGGGCAGAAATTTTGTGTTCTTCTTTTTTTTGTTTGTCATTTTGCTGTGCTTAGGCTTCGTTCGTCAGTGAACTAGAATTCGATGCAGACGTTTTTTGGTTCGGTGAAAAAGTGCAGGGCATCCCAACCACCTTCTCTGCCCATACCAGAGTTTTTTACTCCTCCAAAAGGTGTTCTCAAATCTCGTTTCATCCAGCAGTTAATCCAAACGATTCCGCTTTGCAGTTGATCGGCCACTCTTTGTGCTCGGCTGAGGTTTTCCGTCCAGACCGTTGCAGCCAATCCGTATTCTGTCATGTTGGCTAGCTCAATGGCTTCCTCTTCAGTGTCAAAGGGCATCAGTGTAACAACCGGCCCAAAGATTTCTTCCATGTTGCAGCGGCTATCGGGTGGTAGACCTTCGATGATGGTAGGTTCCACGAAAAAGCCTTCCTTACATCTTCCTTTAAGGACAGCTCTTTTTCCTCCGGTGAGAATCTCCCCTCCTTCTTCGACTGCGATTTGAATATAGTGCAGGACCTTCTCCATATGTGCCTGCGAAACCAGTGCTCCGATATTTGTATCCTCATTGAGCGGATCACCGACTTTCAGTTGATAGGCTCTCGCGGCAAGTTCGGCTTTAAACTTTTCAAATATTGGCTTTTGTACAAATATTCTAGAACCACAGAGACAGATTTGCCCCTGGTTGCTGAATGAAGATTTGAGCGTGGTATTAAGGGCCTTTTGGTAATTGCAATCCGCAAAAATGATGTTTGGGTTCTTGCCACCCATCTCCAGGGATAATTTCTTGAACATTGGCGCAGCTACCTGAGCGATTTGCCGTCCAGTAGTGGTGCTTCCTGTGAAGGAAATGGCTTTCACATCCGGATGGCTTGTGATGGCTGCGCCCACCTTGTGTCCAAGTCCATGCACGATATTGAGTACTCCATCAGGCAGGCCAGCCTCCTTGCAAATGACACTGAGGTAGTAAGCGGTTTTAGGTGTGATTTCAGAAGGTTTTGCGATAACACAGTTTCCCGCAGCAAGTGCTGGGGCAATTTTCCAGGTGAAAAGGTATAAAGGCAGGTTCCAGGGGCTAATGCAACCAACCACTCCAAGTGGCTCCCGAAGTGTATAATTGATAGCATCTTTCATTCTGTGAGACTCGCTGGAAAATTGCTGGATAGCGGAGGCGTAGAATCTAAAATTGGCAGCTGCGCGAGGTATATCCACTGTACGTGCAAGGCTAAGGGGCTTTCCATTGTCTTCCGATTCGAAGTAGGAAAGCAGCTCTAGATTTTGCTCGATCATATCTGCAATCCTATTGAGAATTCTTGAGCGTTTTTCGATACTGGTAACTGACCATGCGGGAAAAGCCATTTTTGCAGCCTTAACAGCCAGTTCGACATCCTGAATGTCGGAATCGGGGACATAAGCATATACCTCTCCGGTGGCTGGATTGAGCGATTCGAGGTATTTTCCTTCCGCCGGATCTCGAAGCGAGCCGAAAATGTAGTTTTTCAGATATCGATCATCTTTGTTTTTCTTGAGCATAAGTGTCGCTAAGCTATTGCATTTATATGTAAAAGTGCACTTTTAGATCGTGCCAGTTCTGCCACCATCGACTCTGATACTTGTACCGTTCACATAGCTTGCTGCCGGGCTGGCCAGGAATGCTGCGACTGCCGCTACTTCATCAGGTCTTGCAAAGCGACCAGCGGGTATGGTTGCTTCCATTTTGGCAACCATTTCGGGGATCGGCACATCGGCTAGTTGGGCGCGTTCCTCTATAATTTGCAGTAATCGTTGTGTCTCCGTGAAACCCGGCAACACGTTATTTACAGTAACGTTAAAGCGCCCAACTTCATTGGACAGTGTTTTTGCCCAGCCAGCAACGGCTGCTCGTGTGGTGTTGGAAACTCCAAGTCGATTTAGGGGAACTTTGACAGATGTCGATACGATATTGATGATTCTACCATAAGCGGCAGCCTTCATGCCAGGTAGGAGGGCCTGCGCGAGTACATGATTGCAGATTAAGTGCTGTTTGTAAGCATTTAGGAATGCTTCTGGAGTTGCTTCAGTGATTGGTCCTGCAGGAGGGCCGCCGGTATTGTTGATCAGAATATGGAATGGCTTTTCAATTCGTCCTGCAATTTCTTTCGAAATTACGCGCTGTACTTCCTCAGTATCATCAAAATTGGCGACCAGGTATTGGTGAACCTGCTCAAGAGGCTGTGGCAACTCGACTACCAATTCTTGAAGCTTTTCGGTGTTTCTAGCTAACAAGGTTACGGTGCATCCAAGGGAGGCAAGTTCTTCGGCGACTGCATGACCAATTCCCTGAGTGCTGCCACATACCAGGGCATTTTTACCTTCTAAGCTGAGTTGCATCTTGTTTTTGTTTGTTAGGGAGTGAAATATACAATGGGAAAAATCCCTATCTTGAAAGTAAAGTTAGGGTCAAAGAAGGACAAATTGTTCAGGCTGTGGCAAGAAATCGCTGCTTTTGTTTGCTGAATGCCTTAACACAACTTTTCCCATAAATTAGAACGGATTGATGTCGGATACTCACAAAACGAGGCATGGCTTGTCATATTATCTTAGAGTACTTGGTCCAGGGCTATTATTTGCAGGAGCTGCAGTAGGTGTTTCGCATTTGGTGCAGTCTACCAGAGCGGGTGCAGATTTTGGTTTTGCCTTGCTTTGGGCGGTACTTCTTGCAAATATTTTGAAATACCCATTCTTTCAATTTGGACCTCGGTATGCAGCAGCAACTGGTGAAAGCTTAATAGAAGGATATCAACGTCAAGGGCCATTAGTGCTAGGAATATTTGTGCTGATGACCCTGGGTACTATGTTTACGGTACTTGCAGCCGTGACTATTGTTACTGCCTCTCTACTAAGTAATGTGTTCGGTGGCCTGGAGCCATTTTATTGGTCGGTACTGCTTTTTTTGGGCTGTTCGGCCCTATTGGCGAGAGGACAATATTCTTTGTTGGACCGATTGATCAAGCTGATCATTGTGCTGCTTACTTTGTCTACTTTGATCGCTTTAGTAGCTGTACTGTTTCGCGGGGATCGACTGCAGGAGGTAATTCAGCACAGCACTTTCTTATGGACTAAGAAGGAATTGCTGTTTTTGATTGCCTTAATGGGCTGGATGCCTGCACCGATAGATATATCCGTTTGGCATTCGCTCTGGACTCTGGAAAAGAAAAAGATCAACTCGACTGCGAACATGAAGTCGACGATGTTTGATTTCAATGTAGGTTATATCGGCACGGCAATTCTTGCTATCTGCTTTCTTTCTTTAGGTGCCTTAGTTATGTTTGGTAGCGGTGAGACTTTTTCGAATAGTGGAGCTCGATTTGCGGGCCAACTGATCAGCTTGTATACCAGTAGTCTTGGATCCTGGGCCTGGTTCATGATTGCGGTAGCAGCTCTGACTACCATGTTTAGTACTACGATTACCTGTCTTGATGCTTATCCAAGAGTTCTTAGCAGAACGGTAATTGCCGTATTGCCACAGTATGAGCTGCAGCATTCCAAAAAGCTTTATTGGCTGTTTCTGGTTGTCTCGATAATCGGGGCCTTGGTTCTGCTTCGTTTCTTCAGCGGTAGTTTGAAATCCTTAGTGGATTTGGCGACCATTTTATCTTTCCTTACAGCACCGGTACTTGCATTTATGAATTATCGGCTGGTTACCAGTAGCTTTATGCCCAAAGAGTTGCAGCCAGGCAAGGTATTGCGAATTTGGAGTATTCTCGGGCTGCTGTTTCTGGTTGGTTTTTGTGCTTTGTTTGTGCGTACACTTTTCTAAGAATAAAGGACAGGTATTTGAAATCGTTAAAGATCGTATTGTTGGGTCCGGCGCATCCGTTCAGGGGTGGGATTGCGGCTTTTTCAGAGTCGCTTGCGACTACTTTGCAAGAGCAGGGTCACGAAGTTTTGATTTATACTTATACTCGGCAATATCCGGAGATCTTTTTTCCGGGAAAGACTCAACTTAGCTCGGATCCGCCCCCGAGTGATCTGGAGATAAGGCAGAAATTTAGTTCTGTAAATCCATTGACTTGGTGGCTTGCTGGTCGTGAGATTGCCGGTTTGTCGCCGGATTTAGTGATTCCTCAATTTTGGATGCCCTTGATGGGAATGTCCTTAGGGCAGGTCATGAAAATTGCGAAAAGAAGAAGTGCAGCAAAGGTGATCGCTGTCACTCATAATGTGATTCCGCACGAAAAGCGATTTGGGGATCGCGTGCTTACCTCATCGTTTCTCAAAGCCTGCGATGCATATGTCGCCTTGTCGAAATCGGTACTTTCTGACATTGACCAGTTTACAAAATCAGGGGGAAGGAAGTTTCTTCCGCATCCGATTTACGATCACTACGGAGAGAAACTGGACAAATCCTCTGCAAGAGCGCAGTTGCGTATTCCAGAAAAGCGTAAAGTGGTGTTGTTCTTTGGGCTTGTACGTAAGTATAAGGGGCTCGACCTTTTGATTGAAGCGATGAAAGACGAACGTCTGGTTAAGGCCAATGTACATTTGTTAGTTGCCGGCGAGTTTTATGAGGATGAGCGCATTTATCGCCGTCTGATTGAAGAAGGCGGTCTTGTAGATAGAGTCCTTTTGGTGCCTGAGTTTATTCCAAATGAAGCAGTAAAGTATTATTTCTCGGCTGCCGACATTGTTGCGCAACCGTATAGGACCGCTACTCAAAGCGGTATTTCGCAAATTGCATACAACTTTGAGAAACCCATGCTAGTCACTAATGTTGGAGGGCTACCGGAGATCGTGAGGGATGGGATAGCTGGATACGTGGTAGAGCAGGATTCAAAGGAGATCGCCGATAAGCTGTTGGATTTTTTTGAGCATGACCGCGAGGCCTACTTTTCTGCTCAAGTGGCGCAAGAAAAGCTACGATTTGGGTGGAATGCTTTTGGGGAAGGGCTGCTTTCGCTGTATGAACAGTGCTGACTTCGGGACTGTTGAGGCCTGCTGTGGATGCAAGTAGATAGTAAAAAAGAAATGAAGGAACGGATAAAAGAGGTGTTTCAAGGCAGTTTTGATTTGCTTGAGAAACTGAAAAATGACGAGCTGTTGCAGAGTCAAATTGCGCAAATTTCGACTGTTTTGATCGATTGTCTCCGCAGAGGAGGCAAGGTACTTTTTTGCGGTAACGGTGGCTCGGCCTCTGATGCTCAACATCTTTCTACAGAACTTGCTGCCCGTTTCTATCATGAACGTCGTGCCCTATTTGCTGAGGCTTTGCATGTGAATACCTCTTTTATAACTGCGGTTGGAAATGACTATGACTTTGAGCGCATATTTGCCCGGGCGGTAGAAAGCAAAGGGCGCGAAGGAGATGTTTTGTATGCGCTTAGTACATCAGGCAATTCCTCAAACATACTGGCTGCACTGGATACAGCCGGAGATCTAGGAATGATTCGTGTTGGAATGACGGGTGCCTCTGGTGGTGAAATGAGGGGTAGGTGTGAGCACCTGGTGAAGGTGCCTTCTGCTGATACTCCACGGATACAGGAGGCTCATATTCTGATTGGGCATATTGTCTGTGAGTTGGTGGAGGCTGCTTTTTTGGACTGAGCAGTCTTATCTCCATAGTGGAAGGATGTGTCCAAATAGCCTCGATAGCAGTGGAAATGCAGGTACCCTGAGCTGACTGACTGCGCCACTGCCGGGGGCTCGGAGCTTGCCGGAGAGACCACGGAAGTGGATGCAGGAAGCAGCGAAGGGTGCCTGCATTGGAACGGATAGCGAGCAGACATTTACGAAGAGGAGATGGTTTCGCTCCAATTATTCTATTGAGTTTTAAATAAGAAGTATCCAGTACCACCTATTGAGTGTTTGCTTTCCAGAATTGTTTGAGCGGTCTTGTCTCGTGTAAGTGAGTCTATATCTGCGTTTAGAAAGAGTTTTTGTCTTAAATGGCTAAATTCTTGACTATTTGTGTTCATAAATTTTGTTTAAGAGTGCATTAGCTACTATCTTAGGGACGATTGTTGTCATTGGAAACGCATCGTGTTGAAATTAACTTTGCATGTGTTTGTGTTATGTCTGCTTTTGGGTTCGGGCATTTGTTCGTTGCTCGAAGCTCAGACAGACCCATTTTTGGAGAAGCTTCATGATGCTCATTCGCGAGTGGATCGGATGATACCGAAGTACGATTCAGAGGAGTTACGGAAAAGTTTGATTCGATTTTTTGAGATTTATTCTGAAGTAAGTGCGGAATTGACAGAAAAGGAAAATCAAAACGAGCCTGACTCGACTGATCTGATTTCCAGATTTGATATGCTGGACAAAAAGATGCAGATCTGGAAGCAGGAACAGGATGCTATTAGCTCGAAGATGCAGGATTTGATCGATGATTATGAGCAATGGCATTTGGGTGGGCAGGAAGAACTTGAGAAGATTCATTTTGAGCGGCGCTTTCGACGGTTGAAGAAGCGTGAAAGCAGGAATCAGGATTCCTTTCGGAGGATTCAGCTTTCTGTTGTGCGGATTCTTGAAAGACGAATCGAATGGAAGGACGAAGAGTTTTTTCTCAACAGTGTCTTTACCTTTTTGGAGGAGGAGATAAAGCCTCGCATAGCTATGATGGAGTCTTTGAGCGATTCTTTGGATAGGACCAAAGTTCTGATGGAGGATAGTATACAATTGCTGAATGTTAATATTCAAAGTAAGCGAAATGAGTTTGGCGTATTAAAGTCTCAATTTGAAGAGAGATCTGCCGAATTTGGTAGAACTGCCAGGAGCAGGCAGGAGCAGTTTTCTGGAGACAGTCTTCGTATAGTTGCTCGATTGGACAGTGTGACCTTGTTTGCTAACAGGGAAATTGATACTTATCAGGAAGCCATTAGAATTGCCAGGCTGGAGGAGGATTCGTTGTCTGTGATTGTGCAATTGAGTAATGAATCTTTGCAGAGTTTGCAGGATGAAAGGGCTTCCTTGCAGCAGGAGTCTACGCTGTTGGTGAAGGAGATTGGTGATCTGACGAAGGAGCGCCAGCGAAAGGAAAAGGAGCTGCAGCAGGCCAACAAGGCTATCAAGAGCGCCACGCAATTTAGTGATCGCTTGCAGGTGGGTCTTGTTTTGTTGCTGCTGGGAATTGCTGTGGCGAGCCTGATTACGAATTTTGTATTTCGTAAGAATGAGGAGAAGTTGCGCATAGCCAACAGGCGGTTGAATTTACAGCATGATAAGCTGGAGATTCTGCTTAGGGAGCTGCAACATCGCGTGAAGAATAACCTACAGACTGTGGCTTCACTGCTTAATCTTCAGGCAAGGGAATCGGATCAGGATTACAGTCGGAGTTCTTTGCAGGATGCGAGAGGAAGGGTGATGGCGATGGGCCTTGTGCATGAGAAACTTTACCATGCCGGCAAAGTCAGTAAGGTGAATATATCGGATTTTATTCGGGAGTTGGTCGAGGAATTGAAGAGGTCTCATGGTTTGAATCAAGGGGAGTTACGTTCTTCTCTTCAGGTGCATAATATCGTGATGGATGCTGATAGAGCTACTCCGATTGGATTGATCATAAATGAGCTTGTTACCAATTGTTTTAAGCATGCATTTGCTGGGCACCCTAGTCCGGAATTGTATATTAATTTTTTTAAACTGGAAGAAGGGAGATTAAAGTTAATTATCAAGGACAATGGTAGTGGAATGCCAGATAAAGCCGAAAGGGGCAACACCTCTTTTGGGCTTACCATGGTAGACTTGCTGATTGAACAGTTGGGAGCAAAATTGCAGATCGAAAATAAAAAGGGGCTGAGTTATCAAATTGAGTTTGATACTGTGCTGAAAGGAAAAAACAACTAAGAAAGCGTATGGGAAAGGGAAAGATATTGATATTGGAGGATATGCGGCTTACTGCGGAGGACATAAAGGCTTGTCTTGAAGTGGCGGGCTATGAAGTCACAAAGATTGTGAAAAACAGCGAAGAGGCTTTGGAGTCTGTGCGGCAAGATCCGCCAGACTTGGCTATGTTGGATATTAAGGTTCAGGGCGACTTTAGCGGCATTGAGATTGCGGAGCAGATATGTGCAGTCAAGCCTATACCGATCGTGTATTTGACGGCTTACTCAGATTTGAATACGTTGGAAATGGCGAAGAATACCAATCCTTCTTCATTTTTGACAAAGCCGTTTAGAGAAAGGGAATTGCAAATTGCGGTGGAGTTGGCGTTACACAATTTTTCAGATTCGAGTGATGAAATTATTATAAAGGAAAACCACCAGGCTGTAAAACTAAATCTGAAAGAGGTGAAATGGATAATGGCTGGAGGAAGCTATATAGATATTTATACCAGACAACGCCATATGAGGGTAGCTACTAACCTACGTCGATTCAGCGAGATGGCTGCAAACTCCTCACTAATGCGTGTGCATAGATCCTATATGGTCAATACTGCATTTGTGACTGACTATGGGCCAGATCATTTGTGGATCGACGGAAAGCAACTGCCAGTGAGCAATAGTAATAGTAAACGCTTTGTCGAGACGATGGAAAAGCTTGGAAAAAGAAGATCAGAAAAAAGGTAAATAGTCGCCCCGACCAAAGTTTGACTATTTACCATCCATTTACTAACTAAAAAGTCAGCGTCACAAATCTACGGGTTTTTAGCTCGTGTATCAAGCCAAAAAGTAAGAATGCTAATGACCTAAACTACATCGAAGGAAGTCCGACCAATGGCCTTGGGCCAAAACAGCTTCCCAGGTGTAATCCATTTATTAACAGGCCGACATGCTCAGGAGCGTGTTGGCACAAATTCTTGTCAGCTATGGAAAAAAGATTACAAGGCACTAGGCCAGATTTTCTCTTTATCTTTTCATTTCTGCTTATGCTAACGGTACAAAGCAGCAGCGTTGTTATTGCTCAATGTGAGCTAAATCAGAATATCATCGATATCTGTCGTAGTGATCCTGAGTGGAGGTATTCACCTGCTATATATCCAGTGTGTGCTGGTTCCAATAATCCCGATGGCAGTTTGAGTGAAGGCTTGGCATGTGCAGGTGCTGGCGCGCCTTATCAACAAGATCTGACTGTGGTGCTACCGGATAGTATAGAGTATCAGGGTTTTGCATTGGATTTTAACTATGCAATTTTGAAGAATCCGCTCGAAATGGGCTTGCCGGAGGGAATGCACCTAAGCGCCGAGGGTGTGAGTGATTGGACCTTGGAAGATGATTCGGAGTATTGTCTGATGATCTCCGGAACAGCCAACGAGATTGCTGATTATTCGATTGCGCTTGATATGCAGTTTTGTGCAGAAGTGGGTGGAGTGCCCATTTGCGTGGATACGATAGTTGGTTGCTATCAGCTCAGTGTAGTTGACGTTTGTGTTGCGAATAGGAAGCTAGTGGATGTTTCAGGTACTGAGCGGCATTCGGTTATGGTTGTTCCCAATCCATTTAGCAGTTTTGCCGAAGTTCGAGTCTCATCCCCTGTTCGCGAGTCGGTTGTTTTTAGTGTGTATGATTTGAATGGTGTTTTAGTTAGACAGGAGGACTGGATGCTTGAAAAGGGAGACAATCAATTTCCAATTTCCAGCATGAAGTTATCTGCAGGTACTTATTTTTATGGTGTTGCCGGTATAGGAGGTCAGTTCTTGATCATTGACTAAGTCTGCTAAGCAAAACCAATGGCGATGGAAAAAATACTAGTTGGCATTTTCTTTTTGTTCTGCCTTGTGGTTTCGCCAGTTGAGGCTCAGGAGGGAGTGCTGACTGGTATCATAACTGACGGGGTATACAATGTGCCGTTGTTTCCAGCGGAGGTGAGTGTATGTGATCAGGAATGGAGTTGCATTACAAACCTCGATGGTCGCTATGAGCTTAGCTTGCCAGTTGGTATTTGGGAGTTGCGATTTAGCTCTTTGGGCTTGCCAAGCAGATATAAGACTATTGAGATAGTACAGGATACAGAAACAAGACTGGATTTGACTCTTGGTGGAGAATCGTTCTACTCTGAATCGTCTTATGACAAAGAGGCGAATCGGGCAATGGCCAGCATCATTCAATTGAAGAAAGACTTTATTCGAACGACTAATTTCCAGTTTGTCGATCAAGTGTTGGATTATGTGCCCGGGGTAGATATGGTGGGAGGTCAGCTTAACATTCGAGGGAGTCGAGGGTTTGCTTATGGTACCGGAAGCAACGTGACTGTACTGTTGAATGGCATTCCAATTCTCAGGGCGGAGTCTGCACTTCCGGATTGGGATTTTTTGCCGATGAGCTATCTTGAAGAAATAGAAGTCATTAAGGGAGCAAGTTCTGTTTTGTATGGGTCATCTGCCATTGGAGGCATTATAAATCTTAGAACGAAAAAGGTAGGTTTGAAGCCTCGCTCCTGGGTTTCGGTGAGTTCAGGGCTAGTGCAGGAACCTAATGCATTGCGTGAGGATGCGCAAAGAGATTGGTGGCAAGAAAAGAAGCCGTACAATTCTGCTATAGCCTTTGGGCATGAGCGGCCGTTGGGAGAGCGTTTCGCGGCAAGGGTAAGTGGTAATCTCTTTCGGGAGAATAGGTGGAGAAAGGGGGAAGGGATTCGTTCTGCCCGACTGGCAACGGCTATCAGTTACAGACATTCTAACTTAGCCAAAACCCGCTTTACGGCAAGCATTAGCTCCGATTTGCAAATAGGCAGATCCTCTGAGATGTTGATTTGGAATGGGCTTGGAAAGCACATGTATGAATCCTGGCCAAGTATGCCGATGATCAGGAGTGAGTCCTATAAATTTGTGATAGATCCTAGTGCGCAAATTACGCATGAGGCTGGAGGCCTGAGTCTTCAAATGAGGGCCAGGTACTATAATAGTTTCAGTGAAAGCGAAGGATCTCCAGGAGTACATAGTCAATTGCTGTTTGGCGATGTACAAGGAAGAAAAGCCTGGCGGAATGATCTGAGTTTGGTATTAGGCTTGAGTGCAAACTACAACTTTGTTGATTCTGGCTTGTATCCTGATGATCCTACAAAGCAGTCCATTAGTTCTGCCGCATATCTTCATTTCGAAAAGGAGTTTTTTGAGCGTTTATCCCTTTCGGCTGGTGCAAGGTTTGAGGCTCGTACAGAATCGGGAAACAGGCAGTATTATTCTGAACCAGTGGCACGTTTGGGAGCAAACTACAATTTGGGTAATTCAACCTTTATTAGGGCTTCGTACGGACAGGCCTTTAGGTTTCCTACCTTTTCAGAACAGTATGCGGAAATTGGCCTCAATGAAACGCTTTTCATATTTCCCAATGATTCGCTTCTGCCGGAACGAGGTTGGTCTTCTGAGATTGGTTGTAAGCAATTGCTCAATTTTTTTGGCTGGCATGGAAGTCTCGATTTGGCTTTTTTTCACAATAAGACTCATGACATCACCGAGTTCAAATTTGCTTTTCTGGCCGAAGAGCGTAAGGTGGGTTTTCAGGCACAGAACATTGATGAGGGAACTATCTCTGGATTGGAGCTGGGCTTGGACATGGGCGGAAGGGTGAGGAATGCGCATACAAGATTTTGGATTGGATACTGTAATATTCGACCAAGGTATAGTGACAATAATACTATGACTTTTCGATTCGAGAAGAGTCTAAAAGCGCATGCTTCGATTAGGATAAAGAAAATTGAACTAAGTAATTCTTTGAGGTACAGGAGCAGAATGGCCAGAATCGATACCCCGTTTCTGACTATTTTTAGAGGTCTCCGGGAGTACAGAAACCAAAACGCGAGTGGCGAAGCAGTAGTGGACAGCAGGCTGATCTATGATTTGGATGAAAGTACAAGGATAATGTTTATATGTAACAATTTGCTGAATAACGTGTATGCTATACGTCCGGGTCTAATCGAGTCACCTCGAAATTTTCAGGTGAAACTACTCATGAAAATATCCTAGAGAAAGCTACTATTCTCCCACAGAGGAATCAGTTTCAGATTTGCCTTCCATGAAGCGATTCACAGCCTCCAGCAGAAAATTGGATGCGGGGAAAATAGTAGCGTAAACCGTCATTGTTTTTGGGAACATCAGACTTCCTACTTATAAAACGTCAAAATGAAAAAAGGTAAACAGGTTCTGTTGGTAGTAGAAGAATACCGGAGGAAGGAGTGGCTGACAAACTGTGGTTGATACTATGGCTTTGGCCAAGGTTTCAGAGCCTATACGGCTAAACCTCAATGACCTCATTGTTTGCAATAACAAACACCTGATCTCCTTGCAACGGTCTAATCGTATGCATACCAGTAAGCGTGCCGTAGGCCGGTAAGAGCCCACCAAATTGCCCGAAATAAAAACAGGGAAGACGAGCGGAAGATTTGCCGATTCCTTCGAGTCGAACTGCGGGGTGCACATGCGCTGCGATGTTGTAAGCCTTAGTTGATTTTGTTGTAGTCAGTTCGTCTTGTTCTTCTGGGTGGTGGGTAAATGAAAAGGGAGGCATCACTAGTTTTTCCGGATGGATGATGAGCTTGCGCTTTGGTAGACAGGTTTGGCCTCCATGTCTGTCATGATTGCCCGGAATCAATTCAAAGCTAATTTCTGGGTTTCCATCGATGAATGCTTCGAACGCATCCCATTCAGGATTAAAATCAGCGTGAAAGAGATCTCCCAGAATAAGAATTCGGTTGGGCTTTTCTCTTTCAAGGATCAATTGCAATCGGCTAAGATTTGCATTAGCAGCTGATTGGGGTACAGCGATTCCGGAACGTCTGAAATGGGCTGCTTTGCCGAGATGCAAGTCAGCGATTAACAGCGTGTTCAACTCCTTCCAGAGAATGGCTTTCTCTGGCAAGAGTCTGAGCGTTTGTCCAAGAAACCTGAAATCGTACACAGTGTTTTCCGCAAAATTAACTATTGCTACGCAAACGAAATTCGCACCACCTTTAAGGGCTTCTATTTCTGTCATACT